>NZ_JAMQJY010000007.1 GCF_023703085.1 Alkalicoccobacillus plakortidis
GTATTTTCAGAAATCTAAAAGAGGGAGGTAAACTCTTATGAATGGAAAGCATCTTTTCGTCATTGGAATCATTTCATCCTTTGTGTTACTTGGTGTTGCTGGGTATTTAGGGATTCCTGTTTCGTTAGCTCCGCTTTTAACAAATGTGTTTGGAGAGCCTACTCTCGTTACATCCGCGCTCGTCATAATTTCCTTAGGGTTGTTCTGTTATTTAATCTATAGATCCATAAAAAGAGCAGGTGGTTTTAATTGAGGGTTATCCCGTTATTACTGCTAATCATAGCTGTTTTGGTTAGTGGTATTACGTTATCTATATCTAACATAGGTGAACCTCTGGTTGCTTCGATGTGGATCTCTCTTTTAGTATTCCCTGTTCTAATGATCATTGTGTATCCGGTGAACTATTTGCTTTTTAAAGCTTATCATTCATTAACAGATAGTCGATTTGAGTTTGAATCATTAGCACAGATTGTTGTTTCTGCGCTTTTATTTGTTATTCATCTAGCTATCTCTCTTTATACATTAGGCATCAATGTAAACGTGGGTTTGGTTATAGGTGTCTTGTTAGGTGCACTTATGATTATAGCGGGATATGCCCTGCCAAAAACTAAGCCAAATGTTTTATTTGGCGCTCGTACAATTTGGGCATTAAAGGATGATGAGGTTTGGCGTCTAACCAATAAATTTGCTGGTAAACTTTTTGTTTATTTTGGTGTCGTATTAATTGTTTGCACGCTTATATTAGCGAACTCATTTTTTCTCATGATAACGGCACTTCTGTTCATTTTAATTAGTGTAACAATCATCATCGAGGTCTTTTCATTTAAAACATATAAGAATTTACATAGCAAATAATTCTACACCGACCCCAACGGATACCCATTGATTTATTCAGAGTAAATTGATAAAATTAGTCTAATTATAAAGCTCTTATCAAGAGAGGCAGAGGGACTGGCCCTATGAAGCCCGGCAACCGACACGTATGAAAAGGTGCCAAATCCAGCAGAACATTAATTGTTCTGATAGATAAGGAGAACGTACGCGTCTTCTAATCGAAGAGGTGTTTTTTTATTTTCTATAGGAATTGGGGGAGCGTTATGAGATACGGGTTTTGGCTACCGATTTTTGGTGGGTGGCTACGTAATGTTGAGGATGAACACATGCCATCTACCTTTGACTATGCAAAAAAAGTGGTTCAAGCAGCGGAGGAATGGGGCTATGATACGACGCTTCTTGCTGAGCTATATTTAAATGATATAAAAGGACCGGGCGAGGATGTGCTGGAGGCATGGACAACAGCCGCAGCATTGGCGTCGGTTACGAATAAAATAGAACTGATGACGGCCATTCGCCCTGGGTTTCATAATCCTGCGACAACGGCAAAAATGGCCGCAAACATCGATCAGATTAGCAATGGCCGTTTTACATTAAATGTTGTGTCTGCATGGTGGGCGGAGGAAGCACGCCAGTATGGCGGAGTGTTTACGGAGCATGATGAACGGTATGCGCGAACAGAGGAGTTCATTGATGTGTTAAAAGGTTTATGGACAGAAGAGTCCTTCTCCTATGATGGTAGCTACTATCAGCTAAAGGAAACGAGGCTTTCTCCTAAGCCAGTGCAACGTCCGAATCCGATTTTATATGCGGGTGGTGAAAGTGAGCAAGGCAAAACAACCATCTCAGAAAAATGTGATGCTTACGTGATGCATGGGGGCACGGTGGATGAGATTCGCACAAAGATTGCGGATATGAAAGCGCGTCGTGCAGAAACAGACCACGCACCATTTTCTAGTTTTGGCATGGCTGCCTATGTCATTTGCCGTGATACAGAGGAAGAGGCACATGCTGAGCTGGAACGAATCACGGATGTAAAGGAATCGGATGCCTATGCGGGCTATGATGATTTTACAAGTAAATCTCAGCTTGAGCAGCAGATTAAGCTTCAAGATTATTCCGTGTCCAATCGCGGGCTGAGACCGGAACTAATAGGCACACCTGAGACAATTGCGAAACGTATTCTTGAATTTGAAGAGGCAGGTCTTGATCTTGTGCTACTGCAATGCTCGCCGCAATACGAGGAGATGGAGCGTTTTGCTCGCGATGTGATGCCGGTGGTGGAACAATTAAGAAATCAAGCGAAGGAGACGATTTAATGAAAAAGATATATGTCATACATGAAAATCAAGAGTGGACGGTTCACTTGTTTAAGAGATTAGAAGAATTAGAGTTGCCTTATGAGGACTGGCACTTAGGATCTGGCTCGATTAACCTGAACGAAGCTCCGCCTGAGGGTATATTTTACTCTCGTATGAGTGCTTCTGCTCACACAAGAAATCACCGGTATGCACCGGAGCTCGCAGCAGCTGTGCTAGCGTGGCTTGAGCGTCATGGACGGACGGTCATTAATAATAGTCGTGCCTTGCAGCTTGAGGTCAGCAAGGTGGTTCAATACATGGAGCTTGAAAAATTTGGTGTGCGTACACCAAGAACAGTAGCAGCCGTTGGGCAGGATCAGATTCTTGAGGCAGCAGATGCCTTTGCAGGACAGGCTTTTATTACGAAGCATAACCGTGCTGGAAAAGGTCTTGGAGTGAGATTGTTTCAGGATAAGCAGACACTCGAAACCTACCTGAAAAGTGACGAATTTGAGGAGCCAGTTGATGGTATAACCCTTTTGCAGCAGTATATTGAAGCACCTGAACCTTATATTACTCGCTGTGAATTTGTTGGCGGCAAGTTTGTCTATGCGGTTCGAGTTGATACATCAGAAGGCTTTGAATTATGTCCGGCGGATGCATGCTCAATTGAGGACTTATTCTGCCCGGCTCGTGAGGAACCGAAAGCGAAATTCCAGGTGGATAACAGCTTTGACGAACCGGAACTAAACCAGTATGCAGAAGTGCTTAAGGCAAATGGCGTCCAGATTGCTGGTATTGAATGTATTCGTGATAAAGAGGGCAATCTCTACACGTATGATATTAATACAAATACCAACTATAACTCTGAAGCAGAGGAAAAAGCAGGCGTTTTCGGTATGCTTGAAGTAGCAAAATATCTCGGTAGCCGTTTAAAAGAAGAGCAGGCGGCTTTGGTTTGATCGAAAAACTGTCCTACATGCCTTTAACAGGCTGTGGGGCAGTTTTTTTGTTTGAAGCTTGTTTCCGAAACTTTTAGAAAAATCCGTTGACAAAGTATACGTAGTGCTTTACATTCATGATATAGAAAGCGTTTTCATTTTAAAGAGAGTCTGTACATGTAGTGATCAAAGGAATGAATCTAGCAGTTGGTTAAGCGCTTAACCATAATAGGAGGGTTCGTGTATGTCACGTTTATTAGTAAAACCTCATGGAGAATCAGGCGAGTTACATGCTGTCACGCCGCAGTCTGCGGATTGGCACTATGTCGGCTTTGCTGTTCATAAGCTTAAAGTAGGTGAGACGATCTCAGAAAAGACAGCTGATCAGGAATGTTGTTTGGTTTTATTAACTGGAAAAGCAACAATACGTACAAGTCAGGAGGTATTTGAACAACTGGGCTCACGGATGTCTGTGTTTGAGAAAATACCTCCTTTTTCTGTCTATGTGCCAAATGAGGATGAGTTTGTTGTAACAGCCGAGACCGATCTTGAGATAGCCATTTGCAAAGCACCCGGAAAAGGAAGTCATAAAGCCCGTGTGATCACACCGGATCAGGTTGGTACGGAGGATCGTGGGTCAGGGGCGATGTCTAGGCGTGTTCATAATATATTACCAGAAACAGAGCCAGCTGATAGCTTGCTAGTGGTTGAAGTGTATACAGATGGAGGGAATTGGTCGAGCTATCCTCCTCATAAGCATGATCGCGATAATCTTCCGGCAGAATCTTACTTGGAGGAAACCTATTATCATAAAGTCAATCCAAGTCAGGGTTATGTAATGCAGCGTGTGTATAATGACAGCCGCACAATAGATGAGGCAATTGCTGTTCCGAATGATCATGTGGTGCTTGTGCCTGAGGGATATCATCCGGTAGGTGTGCCAGCAGGGTATGAGTCATATTATTTAAATGTAATGGCGGGTCCAACAAGAGTATGGAAGTTTCATAATGATCCAGAGCATGAATGGTTATTTCAGCCTGTTAAATAGAATAGGAGGTTCTTATGAATCCACTAACGTTTCCTAATAATCGAGTGTTTGACGTATTGGCTCTAGGACGACTAGCCATTGATTTAAATGCCAATGAAACAATGAGACCCATGGAAGAAACGATGACTTTCACCAAATATGTAGGTGGTTCTCCTGCCAATATTGCGATTGGAAGTGCGCGCTTAGGACTTGAGACCGGTTTTATTGGACGTGTGTCAGATGATCAGATGGGGCGATTTATTCGTCAGTATTTAGAGAACAATCACATCGATACAAGTAATATTGTTAAGGATGATATGGGAGCCGTGACGGGGCTAGCATTTACGGAAATTAAAAGCCCACAAGACTGTAGCATCTTAATGTATCGAGATAACGCGGTTGATCTGACGCTCTCTCCGGATGATGTATCTGAATCGTATATTAAGCAGGCAAAATCGATTGTCATATCGGGTACTGCGCTTGCAAGTAGCCCATCACGAGAAGCGGTGTTTGTAGCACTTGATTTTGCCCGAAAACATAATGTAGTGGTTCTCTTAGACTTAGATTATCGACCATACACATGGAAGTCGACGCAGGAAACAGCGGTCTATTATAATCTCGCTGCTGAAAAGGCGGACGTCATCATTGGTACCAGGGAAGAGTTCGATATGATGGAGGGTCTTTTAAATGAAGCGGGAACCAAGCGATCAGCTAACAGCAGAAAAGTGGTTCTCACATCATGCGGAAATTGTGTTGATTAAGCATGGGGGAGAAGGCTCGTATGCCTTTTTAAAAGACGGGACAGTTCACCGAGGAGGTACATTCCAAACAAAAGTGTTAAAAACCTTTGGTGCAGGTGATTCTTATGCGTCAGCGTTACTCTTTGCCTTACACCAAGGCGCCACAATTCAAGAAGCGATGAGATACGGAGCTGCATCAGCCTCCATCGTCATTTCACGCCACAGCTGTTCCGATGCGATGCCAACACGTGATGAACTTGAGGAGTTTATGAAAACAGCAGTTGAGAACGTATAAAAAGGAGAGATTGTGATGGCACAAACGACAGTAGAAACGTTAAAAAACTTTGTAGGAGGAGAGTGGGTTGAGTCTCGTGCGAGTGAACATGTGCAGGTAATGAATCCCGCGACAGGGCAGGAATTGGCTCAAGTTCCTCTCTCAACAGTGGAAGATGTGAATCAAGCAGTTGAAACGGCACGTAACGCTTTTTCAGACTGGTCTCAAACAGCTGTTCCAAAAAGGGCGCGTGTTTTGTTTAAATATCAACAGCTATTGGTTGAGCATTGGGAAGAGCTCGCACAATTGATTACTACGGAAAATGGCAAAAGCTACACGGAGGCATATGGTGAGGTTCAGCGTGGCATTGAGTGTGTGGAATTCGCAGCTGGGGCGCCAACATTAATGATGGGCAAGCAACTGCCAGACATTGCAACCGGCATTGAATCAGGTATGTATCGCTATCCAATCGGTGTGATCGGTGGAATTACTCCATTTAACTTTCCAATGATGGTTCCTTGTTGGATGTTCCCGCTTGCGATCGCCTGCGGAAATACCTTTGTCTTAAAGCCATCAGAGCGAACGCCGCTTTTGGCAAATCGCTTGGCAGAGCTTTTTCAGGAAGCAGGTCTACCAAATGGTGTCTTAAATATTGTTCATGGAGCACATGATGTTGTGAACGGGTTATTGACACATAAAAATGTTAGCGCGATTTCATTTGTAGGTTCTCAGCCAGTGGCTAAATATGTGTATCAAAAAGGAACCGAACATCTAAAACGTGTGCAGGCATTAGCTGGGGCCAAAAACCACTCAATTGTGCTTGCAGATGCGGACATTGATGGAGCGGTCACTCAAATCACAGCTGCGGCATTTGGTTCGGCCGGTGAACGATGTATGGCAGCTTCTGTTGTGGCAGTTGAAGATAGCGTAGCGGATGACTTTATGGCCAAGTTAAAGCAAGCTGCAGATGAAATTACCATTGGAAATGGGTTAGATGAAGGTGTATTTTTAGGACCGGTCATTCGTAAGGAGCACCAAGCAACGGACATTTGACTACATTCAATCTGGAGTAGACCAAGGCGCGGAATTAGTTCGAGATGGTAGAGAAGATGAAGCTGTAAAAGGAGCAGGTTACTTTGCCGGTCCAACCATATTCGACCGAGTCACACCTGATATGACGATCTGGCAGGATGAATTGTTTGCACCTATTCTTTCCGTTGTACGTGTGCCGAATTTACAGGATGCTGTGGAGTTGGCAAACAAATCCCCTTTTGCAAATGGAGCATGCTTATTTACAACAAGTGGTGCGGCGATGAGGCAATTTAGAGAATCAATTGATGCGGGAATGTTAGGCATTAACGTGGGAGTCCCAGCACCAATGGCCTTTTTCCCTTTTTCAGGCTGGAAGGATTCTTTCTATGGAGATTTGCATGCAAATGGAGGAGATGGCGTGGAATTTTATACACGTAAAAAAATGGTGACAACGCGCTTGGTAGAGAGAGGAGGTTCTCACATGGAAACGGTTCGGTTAACAATGGCTCAAGCGTTAGTTCGGTTTTTGAATGCGCAATATCTGGACGTTGATGGAGATGTTCAACCGTTTATCAAAGGGGTCTTTACGATCTTTGGTCATGGTAATGTGTTGGGTGTTGGACAGGCGTTGGAAGAAAATGCTGGCCACCTAGACGTGTATCAAGGACGAAATGAACAGGGTATGGCTCAGGCTGCAGTTGCGTTTGCTAAGCAAAAAAGACGTAAACAGATAATGGCTTGCACAACCTCAGTCGGCCCAGGATCGGCTAACTTGGTGACAGCTGCAGCTACGGCGACAGCCAACCAAATCCCTGTTTTGCTGTTACCGGGAGATGTCTTTGCGACAAGACAGCCGGACCCTGTGCTTCAACAAATTGAGCAGACACATGATTTGTCGATCTCGACTAATGATGCCCTGCGTCCTGTCAGCCGGTACTGGGATCGAGTCATGCGACCAGAACAATTAATGTCTGCGATGCTTCAGGCGATGCGGGTATTAACAGATACGAGTAGTACGGGTGCGGTTTCGATTTGTTTGCCTCAAGACGTGCAAACAGAGGCATGGGATTATCCACTAGAATTTTTCTCTAAACGAATTCATACATTTAAGCGTCGTGCTCCTTCAGCGGAAGAGCTGCAGAGTGCGGTGACCTTAATTGCTTCTAGTGAGCGACCACTAATCGTTTGTGGTGGTGGAGTTCGTTACTCGGAAGCTGGTGATACACTGCGCCAATTTGCGGAAGCTCTTTATATTCCGATTGTCGAAACGCAGGCGGGAAAAAGTGCGGTTTCAAGCGAGTGTGAACTAAATCTTGGTGGGGTTGGTGTGACGGGGAATTTACAAGCAAATCAAGTGGCACGTCAGGCAGATCTAGTTATTGGCATTGGCACAAGGTACACAGATTTTACAACGGCCTCAAAGTCACTATTTTCAAAAGATGCTCGTATGCTATCTATTAATCCGTCCTCTTTTGATGCGAGTAAGCTGGGGGCAGTGGAGGTAGAAGCTGATGCAAAGGCAGCTCTCAGTGCAATGCTTCCATTACTTCAGGATGTCGGGTATCAGAGTAGCTATGGTGATAGTGTAGGAGAGATTAAAAATGAATGGCAAATAGAAAGAGAACGACTTTCCAACATTTCCTTTAAGAATGAACGTTTTGAACCAGAAATAAAAGGTCATCTTGATCAGGAACTAAAAGGTTATGCAGAAACACTAGGGTCAACGCTGACTCAAACATCCGTTTTAACTTATATCAATCAAGCCATTGCACCAGATTCCATTGTCGTAGGTGCTGCTGGCAGTCTTCCTGGAGACATGCAACGTTTATGGGAAGCACGTGGTGAGAACACGTACCATATGGAATACGGGTATTCGTGTATGGGATATGAGATTGCGGGGGCTTTTGGAGCAAAGCTTGCAGAGCCTGACAAAGAGATTTATGCAATGACGGGGGATGGCAGCTTTTTAATGTTACATTCGGAGCTTGTCACAAGCCTTCAGGAAAATCAGAAAATCACGATTTTACTCTTTGATAATGCTGGTTTTGGTTGTATTAATAACTTGCAGATGGGTCATGGAATGGGCAGCTATCAAACGGAATTTCGCAACAAATCAACACGGGAGATTATGCCAATCAACTATGCACAAGTGGCAGCAGGTTATGGTGCCGCTGTGTATGAAGTAAGAAGTATGGAAGAACTAGAGTCAGCACTAGAATCAGCCAAAAATGAAACACGTTCAACCTTACTTGATATAAAGGTTCTGCCAAAAACGATGACTGATGGTTACGGTGAGTCGTGGTGGCATGTTGGGGTAGCAGAGGTTTCTTCTAAAGAAGAGATAAAAGAGGCTTATCAAGATAAAGAAAACCAGCTGCAGAAGGCGCGGCGGTACTAAAACAGAGAGGGTCCCACACCCTCTTGTTTGGGGAGAAGATAATGATTAAGCTGGAATTGCTCCGATTGGCTGGACCAATGATGACTTACCGGAGCTTGGAGCGCAGAATACCTTTGAACAATGTATTAGTGAAATGGCACTTGCTGGTTTTAGTGGCTGCGAGATTGGAAACAAGTATCCGCGTGATCCGAAGCTTCTAGGTCATGCTTTGACCCTTCGTAAAATGGAGATTGCCAGTGCGTGGTTTAGTACCTTTCTAACGACCGCTCCATATGAAGAGACAGAAAAAGATTTTTTGGCACATCGTGATTTCCTTAATGAACTAGGAGCAAAAGTTATTGTTGTTTCTGAGCAAGGGAGGAGCATTCAAAAAAGGAATGAGCCGGTTTTAACGGGGCAGCCTATTTTTTCAACAAGAGAATGGAAGCGCTTAACTGAAGGATTGGAGAGGCTAGGCCAATTAGCTCAGGAAAAACAAATGGCGATTGTGTACCACCACCATATGGGGACTGGTGTACAAACGGCTGCTGATATTCATCGATTAATGGCTGAGACAAACCCTGATACGGTCTCCTTGCTTTTGGATACGGGCCATCTTGTTTTCTCAGGTGATGATCCAATCCAAGTCCTGCACGATCATGCCCATCGTATACGACATGTACATTTAAAGGATGTTCGCTTTGATGTATTGGAGCAGCAGGTTCGACCCAACCAATTAAGCTTTCTAGATGCAGTAAAAAAGGGTGTGTTCACCGTTCCTGGAGATGGAGAAATCAACTTCGCTCCATTATTTGAGGAACTTGCTAAGATCTCGTATAGTGGCTGGTTAGTTGTGGAGGCAGAACAGGACCCTGCGATAGCCAACCCATTTGAATATGCGTTAAAAGCACGCAAATATATCCAGGAATGTGCGAATTTATAGGGGCGAGATTAGAGAAAGGTGGTGCACACTATGCGTCCATTACGCTGCGCAGTAGTGGGATTAGGTAGACTTGGGAAGTGGCACGCAGAACATCTTATCCAGATGAAGGATGCTGAAGTCGTTGTTGTCTGTGATCCGTTTGCCGATCGTGCAAAAGAAATGGCGCGCGAGCTTCAAGTTCCTTATCACGAGACAAATGCAAGTAGAGTGATGCAAAGAGAGGATATTGATGCAGTGATTATTGCTGCTTCAACTGGTGCTCATTATGCGTTGATTCAAGAGGCGCTTCGATATGATAAAGCGGTTTTTGTAGAGAAACCACTAGCCACAACCTTAGAAGAAGCAGCCAGCATTAAGGCGACAATGGCTACTCTGCCGCAGAGCTTTCTTCAAGTTGGTTTCATGCGCAGGTTTGATCCGGCCTATGAGGTTGCGAAACAGCATATTGCCAAAGGGGCTATAGGAGAGCCGAAGTATTATAAGGGCATTACAAGAGATCCTGGATCGCCACCGGCTGAGTTTATTAAAAACAGTGGGGGGATCTTTCTCGATCTCGCCATTCATGATTATGATGCTGCGCGGTTTTTATTAGGTGCTGAAGTGAATCAAGTCACAAGCTGCGGACAGACAATTATTCATGACTTCATGACTGAGTACGGTGATATTGATCAGTCAATGACCTTCCTGACATTTGACAATGGTGCTTGTGCTGACATTGAAGCGAGCCGAAATGCGTTTTACGGCTATGATATTCGAGGTGAAATCGTTGGTACAGAAGGCACGTTAATGATCGGCGAACTCGCTCATCACGATGTGAAACTGTATACGAAAAAAGGTGCCACATACGATCTTGTTCCGGGCTTCCCCGAACGATTTGGCTCAGCCTATCAACGAGAGCTCGCAGCGTTTACTGAGGCAGTTCAAAACAAACAGCCCTCCCCAGTTACAGTGGAGGATGGATTAAAAGCATTGGAAATTGCGTATGCCGCTACACACTCGTTCAAACAGCAGCAATCTGTTAGGATAGAATCACACGTACCGTTTTGATAATCACTAAAGGCACCGGTGCCTGGAACTGGTGCTTTTTTATATACAGAGGAGAGTGGCGCATCCATGCAGCCAACGATATATGATGTCGCCAAACAAGCCGGGGTATCAATCGCAACCGTTTCAAAAGTTGTGAACAACAAAGGACGTATTGGTGAGCAGACAAAGAAAAAAGTCATCGCGATTATGAAGGAATTAAATTATCAGCCTAATGCTTTCGCTGCGGCCTTAACCGGAAAATCGACTCAAACAATAGGCGTCATTATCCCTGATTTAGCAAACCCTTATTTTGCAGAGCTAGCTAAGTGCTTAGAGGATGAGGCTCATAAAATGGGATTCAGTTTGATGATTTGTAGCACAGACAATAACTCTGAGAAAGAAGAGACGTATATAAATCTCTTTATCCGCAAAAAAGTGGATGGCTGTATTTTAGCATCAACGTTATCCAATCCTCAGCTTGTGACGGAACTTGCTATTCAATATATGCCTGTTGTATTAGCTGGACAGGCTATTCTTGAAAAAGATCTTCCGGCCGTATCCGTTCATGATCAACAAGGAGGGTACATAGCTACAACGCATTTAACAGCATTGGGACATCAGCGTATTGCGATTATTATGGAACCAAAGGCATTCAGTAGCTTGGAACGGTTAAAGGGGTACAAAAAAGCATTAAAAGAAGCAGGATTAATCTATGATGAGAATTTAGTTATGACAGCAGACGCAACACTCACGGGAGGCGCAGATGCGTTCCGTCTTTTTGTAGACATGGAACAGCCACCAACGGCCATTTTTGCATGTAATGATGTATTGGCGATCGGGGTATGCCAAGAAGCCCATCGAGCTAGTATTCACATACCCGATGAGCTATCTATTATTGGATTTGATAATACGATCTTAGCATCCGTTACGAGTCCTCCGTTAACCACGGTTGCTCAGCCATTACGAGAGATGAGTCGACAAATGATTACTACGCTTTTAACAAGTTCAAATGAAAAGCGTGGGAATCAGCAATTTGTATTTGAGCCTCAATTGGTCAATCGTCAGTCCACAGCAAAACTCAATTAATGATGGAAACCACCACTCATCGAATCGAGTTCAAAGGAATGGATAACTTCTTCAGTTTCATCAAGAATTTCAACCGTGTGAGAGTCGTACCAGTTATCATCACTTGATGTAATCGATAAAAACGTCTGATTTTCGATTGGGACAGTAACTGTTTCTCCAGAATAAATGATTCGCGCTTCGTTAGCTTCTGGGAGTGGAGTATAGCCAAATGTTACAACCGTATAGTCAAAGTCACGGTTGTGCCACGTTCCTGACTCAAAACGCTGTGTCTGAGTACCATTTGTGCCGGCTCGACTGAAGCCCCCCTCTAGAACCAGTCCGCTTAAAGGGATGCGCGTGAATTTATCTTGATTGACGGTTAATTTCTCTAGACCAAGGTCTGTTTCGTTTACATTGTAAATCGCATAGGCCTCGTCTGAATCAACATTCTCCCAAAGCACTTCAATAGTGGATTGCTCAGGATGACTAGCCGCAATGGCATCCTCTATTTCTGAATAAGAGGTGTTATCAATATAAATTTCACCAGGAGTCAGAGAAGTCATGAGCCCGCCGTAAGAACAGATGAATAGGCATGACATCAAAATGGTCGAGAGCAGCGTCCCTTTAGTTAAGAGTAATACGGCTAATCCAACCAGTAAAAAGATAATAGAAAGATACAAAAGCACAAATCCAATGGGACCAGGTGAAAAGGAAAGCAGTTGAAACTGAGCTAATGGCTCTTGAATAAATAGTTGAGTAATCCAACTGACAGGCTCCGACTGAAGTGTACGCAGTACTTCGTGTGGAGGCTCCATCTCAGACATGAAACCTGTTACGATAAAAATAAAGAAGGCGATTGTTGATTCTGCACGAAACGAACGTCTAAGCTGTGGCTCGGATAGTCTTGGTTTTTTTAGACTAAGCATAACAAGATGTCTTAATCCAAAAAACAATAACGGCAGATACAGCAAGTGTTTCACTAATAACAACTGACCATAGCTTAATAGCCAACCATTAAAATAATCCTCGGTAACCCGTGTGACTAAAAATAACCCACTAAGGGACAGCAACAAAACAGAACCAAGCCGCAACGGGAGAAAACCATTTATGAAGGGACTGACTGTTCGGAAGTTCCTTAGCAAACCAACCCAAAACAATCAGTGGACCAATCCAAGCAGCAACACTAATAAAATGAATAAAGGTAGAGACAACCCCCATCCAAGCAAGCAATCGATGCTCCATGACTTGCCCAACTCGCCGACAGCATGAGAAGGATCATCCCTGTGAGTAATAGATAATTCGTGATAGATGATGCCTTTTTTTCCGCGCGATGAATTAAAATCAAACAAATAGTAATGACGATAGAAAATAACAAAGCCTGACCAGTTGCATACGTCAGTAAAACCGTACTTAGGGCATCAGACCAACTCAAACCAAATGAACTGGTAAGTGTTGTTACGACATTCATTGACGGAACAGCAAGTAAAATAGGGATGGAAATAAGCATACTCTCAACCGTCTGTTTCTGAAGAGTCATGGATGCACTGAATTTAGGTGGAACGATCTTAAGAATAAAATAACCAGTTACGATAGCAAATGCGATGTATAGAAAAATATTAGATAGTTGTACAATAATCATGGAGTGCCTCCAAAAGTGTAGAATCTCATCTACATTGTAACCATCAAATCTAAAATGAGACAAGGGTTGGCTAAGTGTTTGATGAACGGAAAAGGGCAATGTGACAGTCATGTTCACATAAGCACACATTTTCTAAGATGATTAATGAAAGAATAAAGTGACATTAAGGAACGAACGAGTTATCTTTTAAAGAGTTATGTACGTATACCTTACATAGAAGTGAATAGAGGAGTCGATAAGTATGTTGATAAAAGAAGTAAAACTAAAAGTGGCCCTGGTCATGGTGATGGCAGGCCTACTCATAGGATTTGTTCCAACAAACGCCTTTGCCCATTCGCAGTTAGAGAGCTCAACACCAGAGGACGGTCAAACAATACAAGAACAAACAGACACGATTGAATTGCAATTTAGTGCAGGCATCGAATCTGCTAGTACACTAACGCTAACAAACGAGGCCGGAGAAGAACTCCCTGTTGAGGTTAACACAAACGGATCTTCCCTAGAGGCTAAAACAGAAGAGCCGCTTGCAAATGGGGTCTACGAAGTGGCTTATAATATTCTCAGTGAAGACACACATCCAGTTGAAGGCACATTTTCTTTTACTGTGAATGCAGAAGAAGCAGAGGAACCAGAAGCTGAAGCTGAACCAGAAACAGAAGAGCCTGCGGATGAAGAAAACCAAGAAGAGCCAGTCGAAGCGCCAGACAATCAGGTTGATACAGAACAAGAGTCATCCGGATTTAGTTTTATCTGGATTGCCGTCATTATTGTCGTCATCGGCTTAGTTGCAGGTGCCGTTAGTCGTACTAGAAATAGAAAATAAATATTGTTGCATTAAAAAAAGCTGCTGAATCATTGATTTAGCAGCTTTTTGTTAAGGTCGTTTATTTCTTTTTCGATGAGAGCTACTGAGATTGAAAATGCGTCGATCCGCCTTTTTGCTAAGGTGATTTGGGATTTGTATCGGTTGGGGTTTTCTTTCGTTTCTAGTGTTTTCACTGTTTCTTTTAGTTTGTGTATCGTTGAATCGATTTGTCGTTTTGCTTCGATGAGTTCAGATGCTTCAAAGTCCATTTATAATCTCCTCATATGTATTTTTAATGAAACGTTTGTTTAACGTAAAAGTCAGTAACATAATATGACGATTGTATTGCTGTGACTTTTATTATGCAATAAACTATATCTGTAGTTGCATATGGATCGTCAATCGTATAACCCCAATAATATGGATTGGGGGTTTCTATTAGGAGCCTTAAACTTCCTAGCTACGAGAATAGGTTTGCCCTATTTTTGTGGCTATTTTTTGTGGGCAAATCTTCTTTCATTTTAAAAAAGGAGTGATTGAAGTGGGAAGCATCTTAATTAAGCAGGCTGAGATTGTTACGATGAACAAGGACGAGGAAATTTTTGTTGGAGACCTATTGATTGAAGACACAGTTATCAAAGCAATTGGAAAAAACTTAGAGGATACAAAAGCAGATAAAATCATTGATGGACGCGGAAAAACCGTTATTCCTGGATTTGTGCAGACCCATATCCATCTTTGCCAGACTGCCTTTCGAGGTAAAGGTGATGATCTCGAATTAATGGATTGGCTGCAGAAACGAATTTGGCCACTTGAAGCGGCTCACGATGAAGAGTCGATTTATTATTCTGCAATGCTTGGCATTGGTGAATTGATACAAAGTGGTACAACATCCATTGTTGATATGGAGACCGTTCACCACACGGATTCGGCTTTTCAAGCCATTGCTTCAACCGGAATTAGAGCACTAGCTGGAAAGGTAATGATGGATAAAGGAACCGAGGTACCAAAGGCATTACAGGAAAATACGCAGCAATCGATTCAAGAGAGCGTGGATTTGTTGGAGAAATGGCATAATCACGACCAAGGGCGAATTCAATATGCTTTTACCCCGCGATTTGTTGTCTCGTGTACAGAGCCACTTCTAAAGGAAGTTCAAAAACTATCGGATCATTATCAAGTAAAGGTACACACACATGCGTCTGAAAATCGTGGGGAAATCGAGATTGTGCAAGCAGAGACAGGTATGAGAAATATCGTGTACCTAGACCATTTAGGGCTTGGCAAATGAACGCCTTATCTTGGCTCATTGTGTATGGCTTGATGCCCAGGAGAAGAAAATCCTAAAAGATCGAGGCGTGAAGGTGACTCATTGTCCAGGATCGAACCTCAAGCTAGCATCCGGTATAGCAGAAATTCCAGATTTGCTTAGCCAGGATATTGCCGTCAGTCTTGGCGCAGACGGAGCACCGTGCAATAATAACCTCGATATGTTTAATGAAATGCGAATGGCCGCACTGATCCAGAAACCAGAGCACGGCCCAACTGCCATGAATGCACGCACGGTTTTTCGGATGGCTACACGTGGAGGAGCCAAAGCCATTGGACTTGAACATGAGATCGGAAGTCTTGAAGTCGGCAAAAAAGCAGATATTGCCATTCTTGATCTAAATGATTTTCACACATACCCATCCTTTGATGTGGACATCATCTCCCGTATAGTCTACTCAGCAACACGGGCAGATGTAGTAACCACTATTATCAACGGAAAAATCGTCATGGAAAATCGAATCATGAAAACACTAGATAAACAACTAGTCCTCAGTGAATCGAATCGAGTGATGCAGAGGTTAGTTAAGCGTCTACCGAAGATTTCATAGTAACTTGCGAGGAGGATGGAGTTTTACCAAGATGAATCGTTGTTTTGGCAAGCTTGGAAGAGGTTTTAGCAAGAGACTGCCGTTGTTGCCAAGAGAAAGCTCGGGTTGATCAAGACCGATTCACAGTTTTCTAAGAGCTAAGGTCGTTTGCGAAGAGAGAAGTCCAACTGAGCAAGAGCCGAGGCCGAAAACCAAGAGAGAAGCCCAAGCTTACCAAGAGCCGAGGATGAGTACCAAGAGAGAAGTTCAGGTTACTAAGATCCAAGGCCGAAAACCAAGAGAGAAGTCCAACTGAGCAAGAGCCAAGGTCGAGTACCAAGAGAGAAGTCCAAGCTTACCAAGAGCCGAGGCCGAAAACCAAGAGAGAAGCCCAACTTACCAAGAGCCGAGGCCGAAAACCAAGAGAGAAGTCCAGCTTACCAAGAGCCAGGGTCGCATACCAAGAGCTTGGATCAACATAGCAAGGTAAGAGCCACTTTACCAAGACCGCAAAGCTGTTACAAAGAAGAATTCTCAATATATTTACGTAAGAACACGAAAAGGAGGCAAACGAGATCCTTTTCGTGTTTTTTTTATTGATTCCTCTTTCCTGAATTTACTGCCTCCATGAATACTCCGCCAACTCCGACAAATACTAAAAGCAAATCATTTTGTCGGAAGTGGGGACCGGAACATGGAAGATATTTTTCTCGCATTACTTCGCACGGGGCTTGTTTTTATCATGATTCTGTTTTTCTTTCGTTTAACCGGGAAAAAAGATATTGGAGAGATCAGTGTCCTTGATATTGTTATCACTCTTTTAATTGTCGATATTGCCGTTATCATGATTGAAGATACAAACATGCCTGTCATGAAAGGTCTTGCTCCGGTACTTTTGTTATTTGCTATTCAATATACATTTTCCCGAATTTCTTTAAAAAATCAGAAGTTCCGAGATGTGGTGGATGGACGGCCTGTACTTATTATACGGGAGGGTAAGCTGCAGCAAGAGAATATGAAGAAGCAATCTTACAATCTTGATGATGTTTTACTTCAGTTGCGAACAAAAGATGTTTTTGATATTCGTGAAGTAGAATACGCCTTGTTAGAGACTTCGGGGGCATTATCCGTATACAAAAAAGGGGATCAATACCCCTTTACACTGCCATTTATCTTAGATGGTGCGGTTCAGGAGGAGCATCTAAGTATTTTGGGTAAAACCTCCGATTGGTTAAAAAAAGAACTAGAGAACAGAGGATATTCGCATTTTGATCAGGTGTTTTATTGTGGCTTTACTACAGAGAAGCATTTGTATATTGAACCTAAGACCCATTTGGAGAAATAAAATATGGTCTCACACTCATTTGCAAAATTTCCTCTAAATCTTCTAAACGAATAAGATAATAATCGACGGCATCAGGAATATGTACGTCAAGATCGCTTGTAATCTGATCTGTATAAAGAACAAAATGTGTATCATCTAAAGGTCTAATGGCAAGCGCGGCTTGAGTGACTGTAACAATTGTGAGTTCATCATGAAAATCTTCGGCTTCTATTCGTTCAAATGGTGATGTCAGGTTAAAGGAAAGAGTGCCACTGTTTTTTGTTGCCGGAACCAGCAGCCAATGGGGGAAAAGCTCTCCATCAAGTTCTTCATAATAAACCTTCATTACCTCACTCCTTAAGCTAGTTATAGCTTAAGTATAAATGATTTGACAACCAAGTAAAAAAGAGCTATCTCAATTTGGGTGCATTCTTGTAGGAATGGCCTTGAAATGAGACAGCTCTTATTATTTAATGGCATACAGAATATCGCCAATACCTACTTATTAAAGAATTGACGATAAAAATCTTTGCTTCAATACTTATTTGCAGTAAGAAGCACCAATGATTACAAGTAGAATGAATAGAACAACGATTAAAGCAAAACCATTGCCACAACCGCCGCTATAACCTCCTACTGGTCCTTGTTGTTGACCGTAACCGTAGCCACCGCCACAACCGTAGTCAGCACCACCGTAGTTACCACCACCGAAGAAGCCCATGCGTACACCGCCTTTCAAAGGGAATACTTTACTTTATGCAATCATTTGAAATTGGCGACGGATGTGGGCTGATTTTTCAATGAAAGGGCGTTGTGACTAGAAGTTATTTAACCCCGGTTAGCTGACTTTTCTTCAGTCCTGTAACAGCACCAACAAGCTTGATATCTATGCCATAATCGAGCATACATTCAGCCACTTCAATCTTCGTTTCTTCTCTTGTTGAATAGCGGACTCTCTCTAAGATGGCGAGGAAATCGGCGTGCGGAAGCTCGGATTCTTTTTTCATAAATCATCATCCTTTTGCGTTTCTTTTTATTATAACGAATGTATGTTCGTATTGATAGAAGAAAATAATAGAAAATTTTTTTCGAAAAAGTTTTTAAAAACACTTGTCTTATTCCTGTCGATTGGGTATAATACTTTTTGTCAGTGTTTCAGACACACGATCTGGCCCGTTGGTCAAGCGGTTAAGACACCGCCCTTTCACGGCGGTATCACGGGTTCGATTCCCGTACGGGTCACCATTATCTTAATAGATATATGAGCAATAGGCCAAGAGTTCGAGGACATGAGTTTTCAAAAGAGGAAGCGTACAACCGTACGTGACCGACCTTAGAATAACGAAATGGACGAAGAAATCCGCAGTTTATTTGCAGCCATTGACAAAGAGAAGCGAAGAGTTCGAGGACATGAGTTTTCAAAAGAGGAAGCGTACAACCGTACGTGACCGACCTGAGAATAACGCAGTGGACGAAGAAATTCGCAGTTTATCTGCAGCCATTGACAAAGAGAAGCGAAGAGTTCGAGGACATGAGTTTTCGAGAGAAGGAGCGTACGACCGTACGTGACTGAGCGAGAATAACGAAATGGACGAAGAAATCTGAAGCTTATCTGCAGTCAAACTGGAGGATTAGCTCAGCTTGGAGAGCATCTGCCTTACAAGCAGAGGGTCGGCGGTTCGAGCCCGTCATCCTCCACCATTTACTTTTTTAATTCTTTTAGCTTGGAGGGGTAGCGAAGTGGCTAAACGCGGCGGACTGTAAATCCGCTCCCTACGGGTTCGGCAGTTCGAATCTGCCCCCCTCCACCATTTTTTTGTTTTTGTTGGGCTATAGCCAAGCGGTAAGGCAACGGATTTTGATTCCGTCATTCCCTGGTTCGATCCCAGGTAGCCCAACCATTTTTTCTTTCTCATTAACATGAGCCATTAGCTCAGTTGGTAGAGCATCTGACTTTTAATCAGAGGGTCGAAGGTTCGAATCCTTCATGGCTCACTCTTTTTTTACTTTACATTTAGATACGTATATAACGAGAAGCCATCTTCTATTTGGAGTATGGCTTCTTTTTTTGTGCACAATAAAAAAACATCTCGAAGTAGAGATGTCTATGTGATCAACCTGCGATGGATTTGTATTCATTAAGTAAATGATCTAGCTCTTGGCTTCTGCTAATAATATCAGGAGAGCTGAGGTCTATTGTGAGTGCCATTACATTTAGGTCATGGCGAACTCTTTCTATATTTTTTAAGAGCGTGTGTGTTGTCTTGGAAGTCATATCACATCACCCCTTTTCTGGGAAAATAGTCCGATTTTAGTGTGGACACTTCTTAAGTACCCTCTTTTTGTTCATCTAAACGTCTTTTTTCTGATAAAATAAAAAAGTACATAAAAAATGTGAAACTTTTTATTAGCCGGTACGTAAACGGTACAGATTGAAGCAGTCAGGGGTATTGCTATGGACACATTAATCAGGAAATTGATAATAGAAGTGAAAAAAGGGGATACAGAATCCTTTAGTGAACTTGTTGAGTTATTTAAAGACAAAGTTTATCAGGTAGCTTACCGGATGGTTGGTCATCCCCAGGAGGCGCAGGACGTGGCCCAAGAGGCTTTTTTACGTGCCTATACGAATCTTGATAAATTTGATATGAATCGCAAGTTTTCAACTTGGCTGTTTCGGATCGCAACAAATGTAGCGATTGATCGTCTCAGAAAGAAGAAGCCAGACTTTCATCTTGAGGATAAGGTGAAAGGAACGGAAGGTTTAACCTATGAGTCGCAGCTTGCAGCTGATCAAGAGCTGCCTGAGGATCAGGTGGTAACCTTGGAGATGCAGGAATGGATACAATCAGAGATTAATCAGCTGCCGCTTAAGTATCGGTCGGCCATTATTCTTAAATACATGGAGGATCTCTCACTTAAAGAAATTAGTGAAATCCTTGATATGCCCATCTCAACCGTAAAAACGAGAATTCATCGTGGGCGAGAGGCACTTAGAAAACGAATGAGGAATGTATAAAGAAGGAGGCATATTTTTATGTCGTGCGAGTCACATGTACAAGGCTTAATTCATAAATATTTAGATGGAGACGCAACGGAAGCAGAGAAGAAAGAACTCTATCTGCATGTTGAGACCTGTGAAGAATGTGATTTGCATCTTCGTGAGCTAAAGAAAGTTATTGCGTTCACACAAAGCGCATCTCATATAGAAGCTCCTGCTAACTTTACAGATCAGGTTATGGCAAAACTGCCAGCTAAAAAGCAATCATTCAAATGGAAAAGTCATATAAAAAAGCATCCTATTCTGGTTGCTGCTGCTATATTCTTTTTATTAATGTCAGCATCTTTTTTCACATCTTGGTCAGGTAACTCAGAAAAAGTAACCGTTTCTGGATCAGGGAATATTCAAATTAACAAAGAGACCGGTGTTGTGACGATACCAGAGGGTGAAACAATTGAAGGAGATTTGACCGTTCGTAATGGTCAGCTTGTGGTAGAAGGTAATATTAGAGGGGATGTTCTTCTTGTGAATAGCAAACCTTATTATGCATCTACCGGGGAAGTAGCTGGTGAAATTGAGGAAGTGAACCAAGCGCTAGAATGGGTTTGGTATAATACAAAACATTTCTTCAGCGAAGTAGTATCGGTTTTTGATAAAGATGAATAACTAAGTAGTTAAAAAATCTTCACCTAGATGGTGGAGATTTTTTGTTGCGAGCCTGTTATACCACAGTTTTCCACATCTTCTCATGCCACTTCTGTCTCAAATAGTGAGATTATATGGTATAATGAGGCAGCAATTGTCGTATGGTAAGCATATAGAAAAGAGGACAGGCTATCTTTTTGTCATGTTCGTATGTTTTGAGTAGATTGATTTGTTTGGAGGAAAGGCAATGCAGGCTATGCTTCCGTTTGATTTGCCATTTGAAAATGTCGGATGGCTGAGTTACTTCGGCCAAATTATTGATATATTGCTTGTGACGTATGTGATCTACAAGCTGATTATGATTATAAGAGGGACCCGAGCGGTTCAGTTAGTAAAAGGAATTACGGTTATTTTGATTGTATGGTTTATTAGTGGGTTCTTTGGGCTAAGGACACTTGAGTTTATTATGTCGCAAACGCTCACCTATGGACTGCTCGCGATTATTATCATCTTCCAGCCAGAGTTGAGAAGAGGACTTGAGCAGCTTGGTAGAGGTCGTTTTTTTGCTAGTCGAACAACGCCTAAAAATGAGCCAGTACAGAAATCAATAGATGCCATCATTAAATCATGTACATACATGGGTAAAAGACGGATCGGCGCTCTGATCTCCATTGAGAGGGAAACCGGTTTAAGTGATTATGCAGAAACGGGAATTTCGATGAATGCAGATCTTACGTCTGAGCTTCTCATCAATATTTTTATACCCAATACACCACTTCACGACGGAGCTGTTATCTTAAAGGACCAAACGATTCTGGCTTCTGGCTGTTACTTGCCTTTGTCTGAAAATCCATTCATTTCAAAGGAATTAGGGACAAGGCACCGTGCTGCCCTTGGGGTAAGTGAAGTGACAGACTGTATTACCATTATTGTCTCTGAGGAAACAGGGAATATTTCTGTGACAAAAAATGCGGATCTTCACCGTGATTTGTCGGAGGAGCAGCTACGTGAAATTTTAGAAAAAGAAATGCTCTCTGATGACAAGGCATCAACTCAATCACGCTTTAAGTGGGGAGGTAAGAAAAATGGATAGGTTGTTCAATAGCCATTGGTTTGTACGCGTCATCGCTTTTTTTGTAGCGTTAATGCTATTTGCCATGGTCAACCAGGACAACCTTGGCAATCAGCCGAGTGTGCTGCCGACCATTAGCAACAGCTCTTATACACTTGAAGAAGTTGAATTACAGGTCAATTATAATGAGGATGAGTTTGTCTTAACAGATGCCCCGTCTACGGTTCAAATTAACCTAAGTGGGTCAAGAAGTGCACTTGCGTACTTTCAGATGATGAGACCAGCTTATGAAGTGTTTGTCGATGCAACCGAGCTTGAAGAAGGTACACATCGTGCCCAGATTCAATACCGTGGATTTCCGAGTGAACTATCGGTTTCGGTCACACCAACTACCGCAAACATTGAGCTTCAGGAAATCCAGACCTCTTCTTTCCCGGTTCAGGTTGATCTAATTAATACGGATAATGTGGAAGAAGGCTATACAGTTGGAACCCCCATTGTAACGCCAATTAATGTTGATGTTACAAATGCCAGAGAGTGGCTCTCGTATGTCGAATCTGCAAAAGTATTTGTAGATATGGATGGTGCAGATGGTACAGTGGAAGACGAATATCCTGTACATATTTATAACTCTGATGGTTTAGAGCTTGAGATGGATTCAAATCCGAATTTTGTTTCGGTAAGAGTTCCAGTTACAAGCCCGAATAAAATGGTTCCCGTTAACATAAAACGCACAGGTAAACTTAAAGCTGGATTGAGCATTGAAAATATTGAGCTTGAACCAGGTGATGTTACCGTTTATGGGCCTAGTGATTATATTGAGAATCTGGAATCATTAGGTGGGGTTGAAATTGATCTTAGCAAAATTGACGAATCTACCACTGTAGAGCTTGAAATCCCGGTTCCAGAAGGGGCAGAGCGTGTGGAACCGGAATCCATCTCAGTAGATGTGACAGTTGGCGAAGAGGAAGAACGTGAACTTTCAAGTGTTCCGTTAACCATCATGGGAACATCTGATGATAAAACAGCTGTTTTTCAGACGGAACAGCCCGCTTTAATTAACGTGACTGCTTTTGGAACAGAGGATCAATTAAACCGTATGAGCACCTCTGACTTTCAGGCATATGTTGATATTAGTGAGGCATCTGCAGGGAATAAGGAATTGCCAATTGAATTTAATGGACCACAAAATATTCGATTTGAAACAGAAGACTCAGATGCATTACTGACAATAACGGATGAGTCGGAGTAGCAGAGTCGAAGGAGCGATGACAATGGGAACATATTTTGGAACGGACGGTGTCAGGGGAGTAGCCAATACAGAGCTTACTCCCGAACTGGCCTTTAAATTAGGAAGAATAGGCGGGCATGTCTTAACGCAACACAGCGAAGGGCAACCACGTGTATTGATTGGTAGAGATACAAGAATCTCAGGGGAAATGCTCGAAAGTGCCTTAGTGGCCGGACTTCTTTCTATCGGAGCAGAAGTTATGCGACTCGGTGTAATTTCGACGCCAGGAGTAGCTTATTTAACAAAAAATATTAGTGCGGACGCAGGCGTTATGATTTCCGCTTCACATAATCCAGTACCAGACAACGGAATCAAATTCTTTGGACCGGACGGATTTAAGTTAAAGGATGAGCAAGAAGCCGAGATTGAAGCTTTACTTGATGCAGAAGAGGATACTCTTCCTCGCCCAACAGGTGGAGCACTTGGTCAAACGAATGACTATTTTGAGGGTGGACATAAATACATTCAATTCCTTAAGCAGACAGTAGAGGAAGACTTCACAGGAATTCATGTGGCGCTTGATTGTGCAAATGGAGCGGCATCTACTTTGGCGCGCCATATATTTGCTGACTTAGATGCAGATATCTCAGCCATGGGAAGCACACCAAACGGAGTCAACATCAACGAGGACTGTGGATCCACTCATCCAGAAAAGCTGGCTGCATTTTTACAAGAAAAAGAAGCAGATATCGGCTTAGCCTTTGATGGTGATGCAGACCGTTTAATCGCAGTGGATGAAAACGGACAAATCGTTGATGGCGATAAAATCATGTATATCTGTGCGAAGTATTTCAAAGAACACGGACGCTTAAATAACAGCACCGTTGTCACCACAGTCATGAGTAACCTAGGCTTTTACAAAGCCCTTGAAGAAGCAGGCATTGATACCAAACAAACAAGTGTCGGTGACCGATACGTTATGGAAGAAATGCGCAAAGGTAGCTTTAACCTAGGTGGAGAGCAATCTGGACACATCATTTTCCTTGATTACATCACAACAGGAGACGGAATTTTATCTGCCCTGCAATTGGTAAACATCATGAAAATGACCGGCAAAAAACTATCCGAGCTAGCAGAACCAATGCAAGTATTCCCACAGCAACTGGTTAACATTCGTGTAACCGATAAGCATGCTGTAGAAGACAATGCATTAGTAAAAGCAGCGATCGAAAAAGTAGAAGAAGAAATGAACGGCAACGGACGTGTACTCGTGCGCCCATCCGGAACCGAACCACTTGTACGCGTGATGGTCGAAGCGGAAACCGAAGAAAAATGTAACCAATTTGTAGAAGACATCGCAGCCGTAGTACGTGCTGAGATGGGATTAGCAGAATAAGCCATTATAAATAGAGAACCGTCCTCTTGCCCATTTTGGGTGAGAGGACGGTTTTTTTGTGTTTGGCAGGAAAGAGAGAGGGGATTCAAGAATACCCTAAACATAATGGAGGTGGATAACAATGATTAGACTCTTAAAATGGGGAGCGATCTTGTTATTTTTATTCGTCATACTTATACCGGTAAGTATTTGGGGTTATGTGTCGTATCAACTCAACTCAATAGAAAACCAAACAATAGATCAACTGCTTCATGAAGGCTATTTTGATGAAGAAATGATGGCAGTAGAAGGAACATTTAAGTATGGGTTAGGTTTCACTGCAGAGGTCTATTTTAAAGACGAACCACACGTCAATTATAACTACATAAAAAGAGGTGAAGAGATCATTAATTCAGGTCCATATGAAACACTTGAAGCATATAGTCCAGAGCCCAAACGGTTTACGCAATGAGCGGGAAAGGAGGGACTATGAGCTTTCGGAGCATAAAACATATCTCTACTAAAAAGCTTGGTACCAAAATCATTAGGAACTATAATAAAAGGAAAACCTAAGGAGAATTTGATGAATAATCCAATTAGATGCTTGCTCCTCCTATCACTTTTGCTCTTATCCGGTTGTTTTAACGACTCTAGCTCTGTAAAGTCAGAATTAAATTCCACCGCATGTTCTGAATTTGATCGAGAACCTTTTGTTTTTGTTAAGGCGGTTGAAAGTGTGGACTTACTTGCACATGTAAAAATCGGCGAACTCCACGCGGTAGTTGATGACTATGGTATTGTTGCACCGATTTTTCAAGTAGAGATTTTAGACGTTTTAAAAGGAGAACCGGTAGAGGGAACGATCACGGTTTATCAGGAAAAAGAATGTGATTTCGCCCTTTTTGAAGAGGGAGAAGAATGGGTTCTCTTCTTAAATGAAATGGATGGCGACATTGAGGCGGACTATGGGATTAAAGGGTCAAAATATGGGGTTTTTCGAATTGATGATAGTGTGATTGAAGGATTAAGATAGGGGTTACGAGAAGATGAGGGATCTAAAAACATTGCACAAAATGCAACCAGTAACGGATATTCTGTTTGCGGCTATTGAAGAAAATTATCAAAGGCTTCGATTAATTGTTGAGGGAATGAACCAACAGCTACTAGATTTTAAAGGAAGCACTGGAACAGAGAATAGTATAGCTCAACTAATTAAACATCTATCCTATGTTGATATTCTTTGGCTATATCGATTTAAAGATGAGAGACTACCCGAACATCTCGAAATAAAGTATGGTCCAATGTTAGATCTTACTGGAGAAATACCACTTATTTCAGAAGTGTCGCTTCATGTTTTATTAGAAGAGTATGATCAGGTTATTATCGAACTAAAGGACTTCTGTCTGAGATTATCAGATTCAGAATTAGAAAGAATAGTTGATTATGATGGGGAACAAGTAACTATCCGCTTGGGGCTCTGGCATCTCGCCGACCACAGCAGATACCACCAAGCGCATATCAATATGCTGAAGAAGCAGTATAAGTAATCATTCAGTGGAAGTGGGGAACTAGATGAAAAATCTAACCTATTTTCTATCATTAGTATCAATTGTAATTTTGACTGGCTGTTCCGATAAGGCAATATTTAATAACTCTGCATGTGCAGAATTCGAGATTGATGAGTTTATATTTGATGAGGCGGTAGAAGACGTTGACCTAATTGCTCATGTGAAAATAAACGAGATTGTTGGCATACAAAAGAGCGAACCACCAAGCTGCCATATTCGAAGCCGATTTGATAGAAGTTATTAAAGGTGAAACAGACAAAGAAAAAATAAAGATTTTGCAAGAGAAACAGTGTAGATTTGATCCATTTGAAGAGGGAGAGGAATGGGTCCTCTTTTTAAATGAAACAGTGGATCTCCCAAAAGCAGACTATTGGATAGAAGGATCTCATCAAGGTGTTTTTTCGGTTGATAATAAGAAGATAGAGGGACTTAGGTGATAGAAGGGGAGGTATAGGTGACGCTGGCAGGCCAAAGAGTCGTGATAATAGGCCAAAGTTAGAGCGATAGGCCAAATTGCAAAGGTGACGAGCCTAAATTGAAATCTAACATTCCAAGTTCGCCTCTAATTCGCAGGATATTAAGTTTCCTAGCCCGGTTAATTCAGCTTTGGTTAGTCAGAAAATGAGAAGGTACCTCATCTTTTAGGGGGAATAATATCGTCCAATGATTGATTTGAAAAAGGAAACCCGTTGGATCATAGACTGAGTTTTAAATTAGACCGTTATTGAGTATATAACTCGATGACGGTTTTATATGCTTTTACACAGACCTATCTAGCTACTTTAGAAATCTTAAGGATTTCTTTGCGATTTCTTATGTTTTAATCGTTAAGCTCTGTTCATAAGGAGCTGATGGGCATGATTAAAAGATTGATGACGATAGGTTGTTTTGGGTTAGGGCTATTACTATTTTTAACACCTAATCTTCAAGCTGATAATGGACCGACATTACTGTTCGATCTGAATAAGGATAAGAATCTTATTGAATCAGAGATTAACAAGGCTGTACCTGTTGCGAGTATTTCGAAAATGATGACAGAGTATCTTGTTCTGGAAGAGCTAGAAGCTGGCACGATTGCATGGGAAGATACCGTTCATATAAGTGAGGCAGCAAGTAGCAAAGAGGGTGCAAGAATTGATATTTCGGAAGGGGATGTTGTTTCAGTCCGTGATTTGTATATGGCTATGCTCTTACCCTCTGCAAATAACGCAACAACTGCGTTAGCTGAGTATATTGCTGGTAGTGAAATAGCTTTTACTGATCGAATGAACAAAAAGGCACAGGCACTTGGCTTAACAAATACAAGCTTTGTAAATCCAACCGGGCTTACAGAGATAGATAAAGGAAGTAATCAAATGAGCGCACAGGATGTTGCGCTGTTAGCAAAAGCCTTAATAAATGATTTTCCTAAAGTTCTTCAGGATACATCTAGATCTTCGTATACGCTTGCTTATTCAAATGAACGTGTTCATACAACTAATAATATGTTAACGAAACCTACACTGGCTTTTGATGGACTTGATGGATTAAAGACAGGTTACACAGATGAAGCCGGGTATTGTTTTGTGGGAACGGCAGAAAGGGATGGAAAACGGTATATATCTGTTGTGTTAGGGACTTCACATTACGACTCGCGTTTTATGAAAACTCAGAAGTTGTTTTCACACGCGTTTAATCAGCGGTACGTTCCTTCATTAGAGGCTTCTATTGTAAAGTGGAGAGACGTTGGAATAGCGCTATGGAATGAATCCAAAAATGATATGATAGGGGTGTATGAAACGGATTGAGCTATTGTAGACGTGTAAGTCATAAATATGGTCTGTTGTTTTGCTAGTCTGACGCTTGATCGTGTTGAGATTCGGAGCGGGTTCAGTAAGTTTACTTGGAGTAACACGATGGGATAGTTGTACAATCTTTGAAGGCTTAGTTCTCCAGGCAAACTGTCAGTTACATTATCTTTATGCTGGTGTACCAGGCAAAGTCAGTAAACTACCTTTAAGGAAAGGAAGAGATTATTGGATAAGCGCTACATGAGTTTTGTCTTTAAATTAGCAATGTTTTTGCTGATAAGTGTTTTTCTAACTAGCTTGGCCATTGCTGGTCTTTACTTTAGTTATCGGATGACTTCTTCTTTAGGATATGTAAATCTATTTGATCGAATTGCTGTGGCTTCCGGCGAAACAATATCCTTTTATGTAGATCAATTCTTTGATCTGGTCTTTATTTTATTTTTACTAGGTATTCTAATCAGTTTTCTGATGATCAGCCATAGGTATATCCGTTATTTTGTTAAGATTGAGAAAGATTTAGATCAAATGGTCAGTGGACAACTTACTCAACGAGTAGAAGTTAAAGACAATCATGAGTTTGGTCAATTGGCTAGGCAGGTGAATCAGTTAGTTGAAAAGCTTGAGAAAACAGTTTATGAAGAGAGAGTTGCTGAACAATCGAAAACAGAACTCATTACAAATGTCTCTCATGATCTACGAACACCGCTCACTTCAATTATGGGATACCTCAATTTGATTGAAAGGGATCAATATAAAGACGAAGTCACGTTACGCTATTATACGGAAATTGCATATGAAAAAACAAAACAAATGAACACAATGGTGAATGATTTATTTGAATATATTCGTACTAAAAACCCAAAATTGATTCTGAATAAAGCGCATATAGACCTGAAGGAAGTCATTAACCAGTTAGCATCACATTTTTACCTTCAAATGAAGGATGCAAAATTAAATCTCAGGTTGCACCTTCCGGATGAAGAAGTGAAGCAGCTTGTAGATGGAGAAAAGCTTTCAAGAGTCTTCGAGAATATCATTAGTAATGCGATCAAGTATGGATCAGACGCTCCATTTATTGATCTTACTTTAAGTCGTGAACCTAAGGGATCCATAATTGAAGTTCGAAATTATGGAGAGCCTATTTCACAATCTGAGCTTCCGTTTATATTTGAAAGGTTCTATCGAGTTGATCAATCACGCTCTAAAGACACAGGTGGTTCCGGTTTAGGCCTGGCTATTGCAAAGAATATTATTGAATTACATGGGGGATCCATTCGAGTGACAAGTGATCAGGCAGGAACAGCTTTTACTGTAACACTCCCTAATATCGTAGAAAAAACATATGAGAAGGCTCTTAAGGATTAATTCCTAGGGCTTTTTCTTTTTTTCTACAAAGATATATTTCTTTATGTTTCTTAAGATTTTCTTTCTGGTTTCTTTAACAGCTTTTCTTATGATGAGGACATTATAAGAAGTTAGGGGAGATATATAAAATGGAAAGAAGAACAATAGCCATCCTTTTTGGTGGAGTATCAACGGAGCACGAGGTGTCTCTGCAGTCTGCGGCAGCCGTAATTGAATCGATCCCTGCAGCAAAATATCATGTAATAAAAATTGGTATCACTAAAAATGGTAGGTGGTATAAATTTGACGGGATTAGCCAACAAATTAAAGATAAATCTTGGGAGAAAAGCCCGTTTTTAAGAAGAGTTGTGATTAGTCCAGATCATCAAAAGCCAGGATTAATAGTCTTAGATGAGGCGGAACATACCTATCTGCACATTGATTGTTACTTTCCTGTTCTTCATGGGAAAAATGGTGAGGATGGAACCATACAAGGTTTATTTGATATATCAAATGTTCCATACGTTGGCTGCGGAACTCTAAGCTCTGCTCTTTGCATGGACAAGGTATTTGCTCAGCAAATAGTGAAAAGCGTAGGTTTGCGCACTACTGAATTTATTTTCTTTCATCAGCATCAATACTGTTCTCTAGATGTAGAGGCATGGGCAAAGGAAAAGGTTGGGTACCCGATATTTGTTAAACCAGCGAATTCAGGGTCATCGTATGGAATTACAAAAGCATCGAATGACTTGGAGTTACGTGCTGCAATAGAACGAGCTTTTATCTTTGATGAGAAGGTTCTTTGTGAGGGAGCCATAAAAGGAATGGAAGTCGGGTGCGCAGTATATGGTAACGAGTCTCCTGAAACTGGACTGATTGGAGAAATTGAGCCTAGTAAGGAGTTTCTTGATTTTGACGATAAATATCTTTTAGGTGAGATAAAACAATATGTACCTGCAAGACAAGAGCAACATGTGCTGAATAAGGTGCAAGAACTAGGCATTCAAATCTATCAATTATTAGGTTGTAAAGGATTAGCGAGAGTTGATTTCTTTGTTCAAGGCGATGGGGCAATCATTTTTAATGAAATTAATACGATGCCTGGTTTTACGACTTCTAGCAGATATCCAAAAATGATAGAAGCATCTGGCATCTCATATTCTGAATTACTTGATGAATTAATAGAGCTTGCTATTCGCAGGGGTGAAGCATCTTGAACCGGCCAAGAGCGTGGGTAGATATACATCTTGATCGCCTCAATCATAATGTTCAACAAATTAATGCCTTAATTTCTAAGAAAACTAAGATTATGGCTGTTGTCAAAGCGGATGCATATGGTCATGGCTTAGAGCAAATCACCTTAAGCTTACACCAAGCAGGAGTAACATCCTTTGCTGTAGCAACGCTTGAAGAAGCAATTGAGGTAAGGGGCTTGCTTCCTTTTGCAGACATTTTGATTCTAGGTTTTACGCCTGTTCAAAATGTTTATCAGTTAGCTCGCCACAGATTGATTCAAACGGTCTTTTCGGAATGGTATGTAAAATTATTGGCTTCTGCTGCTTGCTCAGCTAGGGTTATGATTAAGGTTGAGATTAAAGTGGACACAGGAATGAATCGAATTGGTTTTGCTTACGATCAGACAAATGTCATTAAAGAGCTATTTTCCTATAAAGATCTGAGAGTGAATGGAATTTATAGTCATTTGTCTGTAGCAGATAGTTTCAAGCCGGAAGACCTCGCTTATACTCAGGTCCAGATTAATAGGTATGAACTATGCTTAAAAGAACTGGATGGGTTTTCGTATGGTCGAACTCATTTGCAAAATAGTGCAGGAATTATTAATCAATCACATCTACAATTTGATTATGTGAGGCCTGGAATTATGCTTTTTGGGATTCCATCTGGTGAAGTAAAAGAAGTAGATTTAAAGCCAATTCTAGAGCTTAAAGCTAGCATCTCTATGATTAAAATAGTTAAGGCTGAAGAATATGTTGGATATGGTCGTATCGTTAATTTCAACGAACCAAGGAAAATTGCAACCGTCTCTATTGGATATGCAGATGGCTATCCGAGAAGTCTATCGGGAAAGGCTGTGCCCGTTTTAGTGAATGGGCAGTATGCAAGAATAATTGGAAGTGTGTGTATGGATCAATTAATGATTGATGTAACGAATATAGTTGGAGTAAGCGAAGAAGATCAAGTAGTATTAATAGGTACAAGTCAAACTAAGAAAATTATGATGTCTACGATAGCAGAAAAAGCTCACACTATTACCAATGACCTCGCATGTCAATTCTCGCTCCGTACGGTTAGACTTTATACATCAAGCAACGAGAAGGATGTGGAAACACTTGTCTAAGCATATATTGATTGTAGACGATGACCATGAGATTGCTCATCTAGTAAGTATTTCTCTCAAAAATGAAGGATTCACAACAATGACAGCAAGTAATGGATTAGAAGCACTTAAACAAATGGAAAAACACCATACTGACTTAATTGTATTAGATGTTATGATGCCTGAAATGAATGGGTTAGAGTTTTGCCAAACAGTTAGACAAAGTCAGGACCTACCTATTCTGATGATTAGCGCCAAATCAGAAGATATGGATAAAATTACTGGGATTATGACCGGGGCTGATGACTACTTAATCAAACCTTTTAATACACTTGAGCTCATTGTGAGAATCAAAGCCTTATTAAGAAGAGCCTACTATTACCGAGATACACCAAAAGATAACACGCTGCTCGAATTAGGGGAGCTTACCATAAATAAAAAGAAATATCAGGCGATCGTTGGAGAACTTGAGATCAAGTTAACCTCAAAAGAATTCGAGATCTTATATCTACTAGCAAGTAACACAGGACAAGTGTTTGACTCAGAAACAATATTCCAACACGTATGGAAGGAGAAGTATTACGATTCAAATAATACGGTAATGGTTCATATCAGTAATTTACGAGATAAGTTGGAGAAAGCATTAGGTTACAAAGTCATACAAACAGTTTGGGGGGTTGGTTATAAGGTTGAATAACTATGAAGAAGTAAGGAAACTCCTATACACGCATTAGAGCCTTCACAACCTATAATTTCACATAAGTATTTTTATCATGAGCACTAACATGCCAGAAGCTACTCATTATCTGCATACAAGATAATAAGTAGCTTCTATTTTGTCATTTTTTATGAATCGCCTCTGTCCCCGCATCCAATGCCGTCATATAATAATGGCATTTATGATTAATGATCTCCATCGTTTGTTTTAGTTCTTCCATCTGAGCTTCTACTGTCGCTTTTCGTTCCAAAAACATCTCATATCTCTGCTTTAAGGTAGAATCTCCCTCAGCACACCAACCGATAAATCCTTTGATTTCTTTTATTGGCATTCCACTAGATTTAAGGCACTGAATAATTTTTAGCGATTCTAGGTCAGATTCTTTGAATAGACGAGTTCCACTCGGAGAACGTTCCACAAAAGGCATGAGCCCTTCCTTATCATAGTAGCGTAATGTATGGACGGTTAAATTCATTTCTTCTGCAACTTCGCCAATTGAGTAAGTCATCATTATATCTCTCCTATTCCTAAACTATAGAGTTCGAGTTAACTTTAGCTTTACTGTATCTTAGCATATTCACCTTCAACGATCCAAACCAGATCTTTTTACTTGACCTAGAGTTAACTTTAGGGCTTACGCTAGTGTTGTTAGAGGGCAGGACTCTCTATCATACAAAAACGTTGGAGGTTCGATCATATGGTAAAAGCAAAGGCTCGTGCAGTAGATGGTCCAGATAAAGGTTTCCGGGAAGCGGAGATTACTAGGCGTGACCTCGATCTACATGACGTTTTAATTGAGATTAAATTCGCAGGTATTTGTCATTCGGATATCCACACGGCTCATGGTGAGTGGGGAGAGGTCAACTATCCGTTAGTTCCAGGACATGAGATTGCTGGGATTGTAACAGAGGTCGGTCCTGAGGTAACCAAGTATAAAGTTGGTGACCGTGTAGGTGTCGGTTGTATGGTTGATTCTTGTGGAGAATGTGAGAACTGCCAAAAAGGGGAAGAACAATACTGTAACAAAGGGAACATCCCTACTTACGTTGGTGTTGATAAATATGGTGAGCCTACACAAGGAGGATATTCTACTCATATCGTTGTAACGGAAGGATTTGTTGTTCAGATTCCTGATAATATTGAGTTAGATGCAGCAGCACCACTACTTTGCGCAGGAATTACTACCTTCTCACCATTAAATCGTTGGGAAGCAGGACCAGGTAAAAAAGTAGCAGTCGTTGGTATGGGAGGACTTGGCCACGTAGCGGTTAAGATTGCACATGCTATGGGAGCCGAGGTAACTGTTCTTTCACAAACATTAAACAAAAAAGAAGACGGGTTAAAATTTGGAGCAAAAGAGTATTATGCAACAAGTGAACCAGAAACCTTTGAGAAACTTGCTGGTACGTTTGATCTAATCATCAATACGGTTAGTGCGAAAATCGACGTGGGTGCATATATTAACTTGCTAGCTCTTGATGGAACAATGGTTAACGTGGGTGCTCCTGCAGAACCATTATCTGTTCATGTGATGTCATTAATAGGACGTCGCCGTTCATTTGCAGGATCGATGATTGGTGGTATTCGTGAAACACAGGAAATGTTGAATTTCTGTGCGGAGCATAATATCACACCAGATATCGAAGTGATTTCTGCTGATGAGATTGATGCAGCCTACAAACGTGTCCTGGGATCAGATGTAAAATACCGCTTTGTTATTGATACGAGTACGATGTAAGTGTATAGAAAAAAGATGTCCTTAATATTCAGTTAAGGGCATCTTTTTTTGTTGCGCATTTTACTCCTCAATGGACTTAATCACTTTAGCTGGAACTCCGGCAACAATCACATTGTCAGGAACATCCTTTGTTACGACAGCGCCTGCAGAAACAATGGAATTTTCACCAACAGTCACACCAGGCATAATGGTTGCAGCGATTCCAATCCACGCTCTTTTTTTGATATAAATTGGCTTTGATATAGTTGATCGACGATTGGAAGGAGAAATGGGATGATTAGTAGTAACCAGGTTTACTTTTGGAGCAATTAGTACATGGTCCTCAAGCGTAATCCCACCTCGATCCATAATCGTGCAGCCTGAATTGATGAAGACATCTTGACCTACTTTTATATTTTGACCAAAGTCTGTATAAAAGGGAGGTAATAACTCGAATGACTCATCTATGTCGTTCCCTGTTAATTCTCCAAATAAAAGTCTCACCTCATCAGCATTATGATAACCAGTATTCAGTTTAGCGATTATCTGTTGGGCGCGATCGATAGCTTGAGCCATTTTAGAGAATTCAGGATCTTGAAGGGAGACTACTTCTCCAAGCAAGGTCCCGTTCAAAAATATCTTTTTTCATTAACAGTCACTCCTTTTTACTAGCGTTCCACTACAAAATAATCCTATCACCTAGAGTTAACTCTAGGTAAAGCGCTAACCACCACAAACCGCCTTCCGAATGCCACAAAATTAGACAATTCCCCGAATCCCACACCACCCGCGAGTTTCCCGCATACACTACACGGTACACCCCACTCAGAGCTTCACAACCTGCATTGACGGCACTTAGTCAATCGGGTATGATTATTCTGGATTACATGAGAGGAGGACCGTAAGTATTACAGCAACATAAAGCGCCTGAACTGCCCCACGATCGGAATTTGGGTCAGTTGACGAGGAGAGGGTTTATCGATTTTATCGGCGGATGCCCTCCGGCTGACGCATGACAGCCGCCAAGCTTCTGTAAAAAACATCAGGGTGACCTGATGGACAAAGCCAGAAGTGCCATGCCCATATAGAAACTAAAATTGATAAGAGTGGGGGCAAGTATGCCCTCAGGTTGCTTGCCCCCGACTATGGGAGGTAACCATTTATGTGTGGAATTGTAGGTTATGTAGGAACGGAAGATGCAAAGGAAATCTTGCTTCAAGGACTTGAAAAGCTTGAGTACCGTGGCTATGACTCAGCCGGTATTGCCCTGACTAACGGAGAGGGTGTACACGTATTCAAGGAAAAAGGACGTATCGCTTCCTTACGTGAAGTTGTGGACAATGATACCAGCGCAACAGTTGGAATTGGACACACTCGCTTGGGCAACGCATGGCGTACCAAGTCAGTTGAATGCACACCCGCATCAGAGCACAAGTGCCCGTTTCACCCTCGTACACAATGGTGTCATTGAGAACTACAAAGAACTAAAAGCGAACTACCTAAGTAACAAAGAGCTAGCAAGTGATACAGACACAGAGGTCATTGTTCAGATCATCGAGCATTTTGTAGAACAAGGCCACAACACGGAACAAGCCTTCCGTGAGACGTTATCTCTACTAAAAGGATCATACGCTCTAGCCTTACTTGATAAAGAAAACAAAGAAACCGTATTTGTCGGTAAAAATAAAAGCCCGCTTCTTATTGGCGTAGGTGAAAATGTGAATGTTATTGCATCTGATGCAATGGCGATGCTTGCTGTGACGGATCAGTTTGTTGAGATCATGGATCAGGAGATCGTCATCGTAAAACGTGATTCTATCACAATCGAAACCCTTGCCGGTGTAAAAGTAGAACGCGAGCCTTATACAGCTGAGCTTGATATGAGTGATATCGAAAAAGGAACCTACCCTCACTTTATGCTGAAGGAAATTGATGAGCAGCCGTTTGTTATGCGTAACATCATCCAAAAGTATCAAAATGAAGACGGTGGCCTTCGTATCGACGCGGACATCCGTGAAGCTGTCAAAACAAGCGACCGCATCTATATCATTGCAGCTGGAACAAGCTACCACGCAGGTCTTGTTGGAAAGCAGCTAATTGAAAAGCTAGCTAACCGCCCAGTTGAAGTGCATATTGCCAGCGAATTCCTGTACAATATGCCGTTATTATCAGAGAACCCACTCTTTATCTTCATCTCTCAAAGTGGTGAAACTGCCGACTCAAGAGGTGTATTAGTCGACGTGAAGAAAAAAGGCTACAAAGCCCTAACAATCACAAATGTACCAGGATCCACGCTTTCTCGTGAAGCAGATTTCACCCTTCACACATACGTTGGACCTGAAATCGCTGTTGCTTCTACAAAAGCATACACAGCACAAATCGCTGTATTCGCGATTCTTGCTGTAGACGTAGCCCGTTCTGCTGGTATCGAGCTAGACTTCGATCCATTGCAAGAACTAGGTATCGTCGCAAACGCGATGGAAGTCCTAACAGCACAGAAGGAAGAAATGGAGAAAGTCGCACGTGACTTCCTATCCGTTACACGTAACGCCTTCTTTATCGGACGCGCATCAGACTACTATGTAGTGGTTGAAGGTGCCCTGAAGCTAAAAGAAATCTCATACATCCAAGCAGAAGGATTCGCTGGAGGAGAGCTGAAGCACGGAACAATTGCCTTAATTGAAGAAGGCACACCAGTGTTTGCATTAGCAACACAAGAACACGTTAACTTAAGCATTCGCGGAAACGCCCAAGAAGTAGAAGCACGCGGCGCCCACGTCTGCACCATCAGCATGGAAGGTATCAACGAAGCCGACGACCAAATCGTACTTCCACGCGTGCACGAGCACTTATCTGCTCTAGCCGCAGTTATTCCAATGCAGTTGATCTCTTATTATGCAGCATTGCACAGAGAGTGTGACGTTGATAAGCCACGTAACCTTGCGAAGAGTGTGACGGTTGAGTAGGGGATAAAATAACACAAAAGCACCTATTGAGTTACAAAAAAGATGGTAACTAAATAGTGAAAATCAAAAATATTTCAAATTGTATTTTCACATCAAAGATCCCTCATACTTTTAAGTGTGAGGGATCTTTTAAGTGTAGCTTTGAAATAAAGTTGCGATGTTTATAAAAAAGTTGCGATGGTTTGAAGAAAGTCGCGATGTTATTTAAAGGAATTAAATCGGTTTCCCTTTTAATTGGCGTTCCTTACATAGGAACGTTTTTTCTTTTACTCCTTAGGACTAAGGAAATTAATGTTAGAATTATGTGGTGGAGTAGTCGAAGTTATTCAACTAACGGGGCAGGATAGTTGAATACCTTCCCGAATAACTCATCTATGGATTATTTACGAAGTTCTTAAATTAAATTAAGACGTTAGCTGAAAGAAGTTTAGTTTAGGAGGAGTCTATATGATATTAGAAAAAGTCATAAATAGAATTGTAATACAAAGTGAATATAAGGATTTTGTTGATAAGTATATAGATAATATACTTACCGAATTTAAAGGTAAGATTCATAGCATTTATATGTGTGGCTCGATTCCAAAAGGAACTGCTAAACCTTTTAAGTCAGATGCAGACTTTACTATTGTATGTGTAAACCCCAAAGATATCGATTACGAAAGGTTGTCAAATATTAAAGACAGGCTTTTGGAAGAATATCCAGTAGTAACTAAGATTGATACGATAATTTGTTCGATTGACGATGTATTAAGTAAACCGAATGAGTGGGGTTTTTGGGTTAAGATCATTTGTGTTTGCATATATGGTCAGGACATTGGTGAAAAAGTACCACCGATAATTATTTCTCCAGAGTTCATTTTAGACTTAAATACAGAGACCAAGGAGGAAGTAGATCGTATACATAGTTTACTTTGTAGTGCTAGTGATAACACAATGAAAACTAGATATATTAAAGGTTACTCTAAGAGATTAATTCGTGCATTGTACTCTTTGATTTTAGAAGATACAGGTGTATGGGAAGATGACATTATTAAGATGAAGAATGCCATCTTAAACTATTGTGAGATTGACTCCGCTTTAGTTGATTATCTGTATGCTTGTTACTTGGATAGTAATGTACTTGTTGAAGAGTTTCTGGGAATTGCAGATGAAGTATATAGCTATTTTGAGAACGCCTTAAATGCAATGGCTGCTTCCAGAACTTCCTTCGACTAACACTTCGGATCGTTTGCGCAATTGCCCGAAAAAAGGACCTTCAAATGTAAAAATGAAGGCCAACAAAATTATGATCACATCAAGTCAAATAAATATATACGCTTCTTCAGCTAACGGGTGCTTTAGTTGAAGAACGTTCAGAGAAAATGATTAAACTTTCTTTCATACAATGTGCAATGTTTAACAATTGAAGAACCCGTTTTGATCAATCTTTTTTCAAAACGGGTTCTTCAATTTAACGTAAGTGTATGGGAACAGATGAGGTTAAGGAAGAATTTATGGCATTAAAAGATGCTATGCAAGAAATATCTTTAGAAGAGCAAAATCTAGAAGATGAAGCGACTTTTTCTATCGAAAACAATAGAAATTGTCCTAAAAATGATTTTAGATGTAAGGTTCGTACTGATAATGGAGATGCCCTAGACGAATGTATAGGAGCAAGAATTTCAAAAGAATTTGTAGTGATTGGAGCAGCTTTATCAACGGATTATAATGCTATATTGGATAAACAGTGGATGAAGGGAGCAAAGGCGCTTGCTGGAATAGCTGCGTCGTTAACACTAATATACGCTTCTTGTATTGCTAATCCTAATCAAAAAATATAATTAAACTAATTAAGAGCGCAAACCTAGTAGAGGTTGCGCTCTTTTACAGTTTTTATATTAACTTTTACTTTTCAAGTTAAATGAATTGAAGAGTGAATTAAAGAAAACCAGTAGAATTGAGAAATAAAATGAGTACGTTAATATGAGACCAAAAGGTGTGGGTGTTTCAATGAAGAAATTTCTAATTAATCCAAAAGAAAAACATAAAATGAAAGCTAAAAAAATCTTAAAGAGTATTTCTTAAGGAAAAGCATAGATAAAACCTCCAAAAGTAAAGATCAGTTCCAATCTTAACACATAATAATACAAGGTATAAAACTCACATTTCCCCTTTTCTAACTCATTATCTTGCACTCAAACCAATTAGCAACGAGAGTTACGAAGCTTTCTAGTTACCAACTTTATTGTCAGTTAACAGCACCTCTTTGGATAAGTATCTGAAGGGGTGCTTTTTATTTTGTACATCTCCCCTGTAGATCCATAACCGTGAGTAACATACGATTAATATGACCAAAACGACTTACCGAGGTCAAATACGCAAAATTAGTAATTGTGTTAATTGTAATAAGTAACTTAATTACGTATAATAATTTTGTATTTCAGAGTTATTTAAACATACACTGCAGCCTGAGGGGATAAGAACAATATGAATGCTTTAATGTACTACGGATCAAAAAATGTAAAGGTTGAGAGTATTACAGAACCAGTGGTTACCCATGATACTGTAAAAATAAAAGTTAAATACGCTGGTATATGCGGTACGGATTTACACGAGTATCAGCATAAGAGCTTTGTGACGGAAGACAAAATGATTCTAGGCCATGAGTTTACAGGAGAAATTGTCGAAGTAGGCGACCTTGTGACTAAATATAAAGCAGGCGACAGAGTGGCTGTTGAACCCATTTGGGGATGTGGCGAGTGTGATACCTGTAAAACAGGAAATTATAATATATGCGCTAATATGAAATCATACGGAATCCATGAGAATGGCGGATTTGCAGAATATGTCGTAGTAAAAGAAGCAAATGTATTTGCGCTTCCTGATACACTAAGCTATGAACTTGCAGCATTGATAGAACCTATTGCTGTTGTGTTGCAGGCAATTAGAAAAAGCACATTTAAAATTGGAGATAGTGTAGCCCTTTTTGGTGCTGGTCCAATTGGATTGCTTTTATCAGAATGTTTAAGAGCAGCAGGAGCAAGTAAAATCTTTGTAGCCGAAGTCAGTGAAGAGCGCAGAGAGTTAGCCTTGAAAATGGGTGCAGATGTTGTGTTAAACCCTATAGAAGATGATGTCGTGCAGATCATTAAAGAACATACCAATGGTGGGGTGGATGTATCTTTTGATGTTGCTGGAGTAGAAGCGACATTTGTGCAATCAGTAGATGTTATTAAACCAAACGGTGAATTTATGATTGTGAGTATATTCGCGGAGCCAATTAAATATCATCCTACAATGCAAGTAATTGGCGAGAAAAAAATTAACTCTTCACTTGGTTACAACAACATTTTTGCTCAAGCGATTAATCTGTTATCTAAGGGATCATTAAATGTTGAACCGATTATCACAAGTACAATCAAGTTAGACAACATAGTAGAAGATGGCTTTGAAAAACTACTAAATGATAAAACAGAATGCAAAATCTTGGTTCGTCCGAATTGAAATGGTAAAACCGCTTGAAAAACAAGTACCTCGTTATCTAACGGGGTACTTGTTTTTATGATGAAGACTTGAGCCGTTAGAGTTTGAACCATTTAAAGTGAAAATTCCTCAATTAATTCATCAGTGTATTGTATTTGAGACCAAAATATGCAATTGGATAGGGAAACGAAAAAAAGCTATTCGCTTAAACGTGCAAGAAGGACTCCCTAATTTAGGAGTCCTTTCTTGAGGCTTTTTAATCGAAGCTACCAGTTCATTTATGTTCCCACTCAGTCCTCACCAACGAAAATATCAACGCATCATGAGTCTGATTACCTTGAAAGAGATACCCCCTCAATAATCCTTCCTCAGCAAAACCTAATCGCTTTAATAGTTGTATCGACGGTTCATTTTGAGGGAATGTTACAGCTCCGATTCTATACAAAGCAAATTCTTCAAATGAATAACGTAATACCTCTTTTGCTGCTTCTGCCATGATCCCTTTGTTCCAATGTGTTGGATGTAATTCAAAACCAATTTCAGCCTTTTTAGTATGTATGCTCAGGTTGTTTAATCCCAATGTACCAACAAAATCGCCTGTCTCCTTGAGTAGTATTGCCCATCTGATGGCTCTTTTGCCTTCAAATGATTTTTGAAAGTAGTGTACGATTTTTGAGGCGTCGTCGATATTTTTTAAAGGATCCATTCCATAATATTGCATCACTTCATCTTTTGACATAATGTCGAAAAAGCTACGTGTGTGCTCCTCATTTACTTGAACTAATCTCAGTCGATCCGTCTCAAATACAGGAAATTCCATTAGATGTTCTCCCTCTCAGTTTTTCATCACAGTTCACTGAATACGATTCTATCAGCCAACAGAGAAATTAGTTTATTACGAAAACTCAATCATCCTAATTGTATCATGATTTCCTTTATTTAGAATAAACTCTTTTTGGAATGAGGTCGTTCACTCTAAGTGATGGAAGGAGTTTAAGAGTTTCTAATATCTAGGGAAAAAGAACGTGACAAAAACGTGAGATTTACGATAGAGAAACGCAAGATTGACTCACTATACTAAGTCTTATAAGAGTCATATCTATCGTAGAGGAGAACAACATATCATGAAAAAAATAGTACTAACATTGTTAGTGTGGATGATTTTAGCTATGCATTCACCTAATGGATACGCAGAAGGAACAACGACACCATCCGGAATTCCTATCTCGGATATGGAAGAAACGGTTGATCACATTATGAATACTCATATTGGAGAAGAGGTGCCTGGAGCATCCGTTTCCATTGTCCAAAATGGGGAAATCGTTTTACAAAAGGGATACGGTTCAGCCAACCTAGAAGAGGGTGTACCTGTTGATTCTGAAACCACCTATATGGAAGCCGGATCAGTTTCTAAATTATTTACTTGGACGGCCATCATGCAATTGGTTGAAGAGGGTCAAATCACGTTAGATACGGATATTCGGGAGTATCTTGGTGAAGGCAAATTAAACCTAACCTATGATGAACCTATCACATTTAATCATCTAATGACTCACACAGCAGGTTTTGAAGAGCGTGTGGAAAACTTAACTGTTTATGATACAGACAATATTTATGAACTGGAGGATTATCTTTTTGCCGATAAGCAACCGAAACAAATCTATCCACCAGGTGAAGTCATCGCGTACTCGAATTATAGTACAAGTCTTGCAGGGTACATCGTTGAGCAAATAACAGGGATGCCCTTTAAGGATTATATTCAACAATTTATTTTAGACCCGTTGGAGATGGAACACTCCACGTTTGATTTACGTTATGATTTAATTCCTGGTCTAATGGAAGACAAGGCGATTGGTTATACTCGTGCAGGTGATCAATGGTCAGCAAAGCCAACCTCATATATTAATGATGTCCCAGCTTGGTGCGTTAACAACAACAGCCAATGATTTGGCTCATTTTATGATTGCCCACTTAAATACAGAAGGCACAGGTCCTTACTCGTTGTTCAAGGATCAAGAAACATTAGAGACGATGCACCAAACATTATATGCACCTCACTCTGAACTTTCAGGGAATGCTCATGGTTTTTGGGAACGTCAAGCGGGATCTCATCGCTTACTTGAACACGTTGGTAATACGGATGCATTCAGTGCGATGTTGTCTATTGTTCCAGATGAACAATTTGGGATTGCGGTACTGACCAACATGGATGGAGAAATGGCTTGGTATCAGGCGTGAATTAGCTGATGCTCTCATTGGTAAATCTGAAGAGGTGTCTGAGGTCTCGGATGAGTTTAATCATAGTGAAGATGTACAGGGACGTTATCGATCTGCTCGTGCGGTTGAAACGGGCCCAATGAAGATCATGCCTTTTTTATCTGATTCAGATTCTGTCATTTCTGCTAATTCAGATGGAAGTATCAATTTAACTGTTGCAGCAATGGGTGTAGACGTAGACTATATTGAAACTTCACCTTATCTGTTTGAGAGGGTTAGTTCAGAGAATACATTGCTGGATAACGCAGGAATGAATACAAATAAGTTGTTCTTTAAAACCAACGAGAATGGCGATGTTGTCATGCTAACAAGAGGAAACATTGCTGATGAGCTACCTGTGCCGTTTACGGAATCACTTTTATTTTTCTATGTATTAATTGGAAGTGCAGCTATTCTATCAATCGGGGGTCTAGTGTGGGGTGTCATTCGATCTATCAGAAACTATAGACGTGCTAAACGAAATCAACCTCTCATAAAGTCCCTTTTATATCGTGGAGCGACTTTATGGTCTCTAGTAGGGGTCTTGACTGTGGTTAATTTCGTAATGATCTTACTTCAATTAGCAAGTAACCCATTTCAAGAATGGTCGAACTTTACCGTTCATGTCATAGTTTTTTGGGTCCTAATCCTAGCTGCTATAGTATCCCTTTATCCTATTGGTAAAGGATGGCGTGTACAACAAGGGTCATATGTTATAAAAGTCTTTATTATACTAGTAGGTTTATCACTAATAGGGCTGTTTTACATTCTCTTCTTTATTAATTTCCTGTTCATAGGCTAGCTAAAGAACGAAAATCCCGTGCCAATCTAAGGCACGGGATTTTATGTTGTTCGAGATATATTAGCATTAAAATGCCCCGAGATGGAGGAGCTACTAGTATTGTTGATGTTGAAGCATCATAACCAATATCTCTAGATTTTGTTGCATTAACTGTATTGGATAAGTCACATATAGAGCCCAAAGAGAGCTCCTGCCATGGTGAGCTCTCATCTTGCACGACTAAGCATATAATAAAAACAAGACGTAGAGTGCTCTAACACCTACGCCTTGCACGTTGCCCGCAAGAAGAGCGACCAATCCATCAAGGATATTAAGAAGAAATAACCACCCGATGAAAAGCTAGGGACAGCTATGGGTGGTTACTTTTTTGCATCAATGATCATAATGTCACGACGACCAGTGTCAGTGTGAACTTTCCAAATTGAAGAATGACATTAAAGACATCAGTAGTAATCATGGGCCACGCCTCCCTTATTGCGATGGGAGGTGTGGCCACTCACCCTGCTGTATGCAACTGCTATCATTTTAAGTATTGATCTTAACTAAATTAAATGAATCTATTTTTATTGCCATCCATGTAACAAGCGGACGGGATGGGGCCGACTCCTGGGGGAAGTACGGGAGGCCACTGAAAAAGGGTTGATATGTAGTTAAGGGTTCCTTTAAAAATATAAAAACAGCCTACCATTCCCTTTATTTTGGAAATGGCAAGCTGTTTTTATTTATCATACCGACCCTTTTGGGGTTATTTTTGCTCCATGACTTTCAGTATTCGTTTGAGATTGGCTGAGAAGATGGCCATCGCTCCTTGAATTTCCATCGCTAATAGACCCGAGGAATTCGCCGTTTTATACCCGTGTCTATGCTTTAGTTCACTATTTTTCGCTTCAATTTTGTATCGCGTTTTGGCTTTTTCTTTAAACGTTTCACTTTGCTCAAAAGCGAGATGTTCTTCATGTTCAGGAGAATGGATGGTGACAGAATATGGTTTGCTTTTGGCTCCCTGTTTATAACACCCTTCTTGGAAGGGACACGTCTTGCATTTCTCGATATCAAAATAATACTTCTGTCTTTGGTTTTTGCCTTGCTTCGTCGTTCCTTGTCTGTGTGTCAAAATAGCTAAATGGCCCGCTTTACATACATCCCCGCATCTTTATTAAACTCAAACTCTTCTTCCTTTGTCCGTGTCCCATGGGCAATGGATGGATTGGTTTTAGAAATTAATTCAATCTGATTTGCTTTCGCGTACAGGAGATGATCTTTTCCTGAATACGCCGCATCTCCGATGACGGATTCCACTGTCATCCCAGCGTCTACACTTTTTTCAATGAGTGTTCGAAGTTGCTTTGCGTCCGATTTTTCTCCTGTTGTGATAACCGCAGCGGTAATCACGCGTTCATCACTCATCGCTAGATGAGTTTTATAGCCAAAGAAAGACGTATCGGCACTTTTGTGACCCCTTCGGGCGTCTTGATCTTTCATGGATTGGAGGCGTTCGATATCATCGTTGACGGTTTCTTCTACTAGATTCAACGGCTCCGTCACCTTTGGATAGGCATGCAGGGTCGGATGTTGTTTGATCACACTCAAGAGGGTTTGTGTGTACACGAGTTCTTCATCTAAATCATTCTGAGTTGGCTTAGCTGGAAGTTTGACTTGATGGACTCATCGACAGAATAGACTGCTTTCCTCAAGTTTTTTGATCGTTCTCGCAGAATATCGATCGGCTTTTTCTGGTTATAACGTGCCTGGGTATGAGTAGAATCACGATGATCGTTTTACTTTTAATGACGCCTTGTTCAACCGCTAGTTCGACTGTCTTTCCGATTAATAAATCAAGTACATTCAGATCCTTTAAACGCAATTTACGGAACTTCGTTAAGGAGCTTGAATCAATGACCTCTTCCTCAGGTGCCATGCCTAAGAAGTATTTATACGACATATCATATCTAGAACGCTCCACCAGATCCACATCTGATAATGGAAACATGCTTTTTAACAATAAATATTTAAACATTCGAATAGGGTCTATGGCTGAGCGACCGTGATCCACGTTATAATTCTGTACCAACTCATCATAAATAAAGGAAAAATCAATAAGATCATTCAGTTTCCGTAATGTATGATCTTTAGGAACGATGAGATCATATAGATCAGCATACGCACTGAGTTGGAGAGATTGTTGTTTTCGAATCATAGTCAGCCACCACTTTCATGTTAGATACACTTATCTTATCAAAAATGAAGAAGAATCTGAGGTAAAAAGAGAGAGGCAGACTAAAATGACGACTATACCTAAAAAAGAACGTTGCCATTTAGTTGATCAGAAGAATAGCGGAAGGAGAAACCGAAGACTCCTGCGGAACAGAACGAGTCTGAAGACATTGAAGGGGTGCCCTTCCACTTCAATGGCTGAGGCCGTTCCCGCGGAAAGCGAAGGTTTCTCCTGGAGCGGTGCCCGTGAGCTTTTTTCTAACTGACTTTTTCAGTGGCCTCGAAGTACGGGCAGGGGTGAAATAAGATTGGCGATAAGCCAAGATTAGTTCAGCGCCCGCCCCCGGAAAGCGTGCCCCAATCCCGGGAGCGTCATCGAAGCGCCTAAGTAGTCGCCATCATCCAAACTGCATTTCCTCATTAAAACTCAAAAGCTAATAAAAAAAGGCCATGGACTAAACTCCACGACCTACTCAACTAATTTTCTTAATTCAATTCTAACCGGTTCATATTACGTATAGTGAAAAAGATAATCCCAATAGCGATAAACGATAATCCGATAGGCGTATAGAATAGATTGACTAATGAAAAGTCTGAGCCAAAGGAAGAGTTTGTAAAGATGGTGATCAGCACACCTGATACAATCGTAGCGGGTGTTGAGAACTTTCGCATGCCAAAGTAAAGAGGGACAAGAGACGCACCAGGACCAGCAAGGTTAAATGCCATCATCCTCATCAATTCAGGTCTGATGAGCTGTTCACTAAACTCTAGGTTAGGTGTTAATTGAAACACCTCATTTAATCCGATAAAACTGAACACGACAAAACATGTGGATAGAATCATTGTGATTAGCGTTAAAGAAAAGATAAGGATCAGTTTTGTAGCCATTATTTTTTTTCGATCAATTGGATAGGAAAACATAACAAAGCTTGTTCGATTCTTAAATTCATCAATGATAATTTTTGATATAAGAACAGCTGCAAATACAATGAACGTTCCTCTAATAAGTAACCCACTAAACATAAAAAAATCGTTAGCTGTTCTAAAGATCGTTTCGCCTTCAAGTTTCTCTATCAATGTAAGTAGTGCGAGCATGCCTACAATAATAAGATTAGCGAGAACGGCACCTTTTATATACCAACCAATTTTGTGTTTTTTAAGTTCCAATTTCATTAAATAGTACAATCCAACCCCTCCTTTACTTATCGATTTTATTTAATCCTATTTTCCGAATGAAATAATCCTCTAATGTGGTTTGTTTTGTATTAATGGAATGAATGTCTATATCCCTAAGTATTAATGCTTTTGTTATGCTGGCATGAGGTACATCTGTTGAAAAGATTCGAATCGCCTGACCTTCAACAAGTTTAAAGTTCGTTATGTTTAACTGATCATGTAAAAGAACAGATGCTTTCTTAGGATCGTTTGTCACAAGCTCAATGTATTCCGTATTCTGTTCCTTAAGCGAATCCATGGACGTTTCTTCAATAAGCTTGCCTTGTTTAATCATACTGATCGTGTCTGCAATTTGTTCAATTTCACCAATAATATGGCTTGAGATGAAAAGCGTTATTCCATATTCTTTATTCAGCTTTTTGAACAATCTTCTCATGGATTGAATGCCTTCAGGATCGAGCCCATTAATAGGCTCATCTAATATAACGAATTCAGGTTTTGTTATGATAGCCCGTGCGACACAGAGACGCTGTCTCATTCCTAGTGAGAAGTCTTGGGGGAATTTATGTGATACATGTGTAAGTCCAACCGACTCCAAAGCATCAGAGATGGCTTGTTTGTTGTGATATCCCATATATGCACAATGCAGCTCCAGGTTTTCCCACGCAGTCATTTTCTCATAAAAAATCGGGTATTCAATCATACTTCCTATTCGTTTTAAGTAAGTAAAAGAATGTTCCTTTAAGGGTTCACCAAACATTTCGATTTCCCCATGGGATGGTTTAATTAAGTTCAAGAGCATCTTCATGATGGTTGACTTACCTGCCCCATTTGATCCGAGGAAGCCGTAGATTTCACCCTTTTTAATATTCATGGATACATTCGATACGACATCTTGTCCATTGTAGGTTTTGGTTAGATTCCTGGTTTGCACGATATAACTCATGACTTTCCTCCTTTTTCATATCTGCTTCTAGTGTAATAAGTGAACATTTCTTTTCCCTATCGTAAATCTCACAAGAACCTCAAGAAAAAAGACCTAATCTTGTTCACGCTTTAGTGTGCAAATAAAGGAGGTTTTATCAAAAGCCTTTGAATAGACGGCGATCCTTCCTTGCATCTCTTCCATTAGCTTTTTGGTGATGGTTAAACCCAATCCGCTTCCTTGAAAGTCTTTATTTCTTGATTCCTCAAGCGTATACATCCGTTCAAATATCTTTTGCTGATCGATTTCACTGATGCCGGCACCTTGATCAAAGATTTCAAAGGATACAGTTGTGTCGTCATAGGTGACGCGCAGTCCTACAATTTTGCCATCGGTTCCATAACGCAGTGCGTTTGATAATAAGTTAGAGAGAATCCGGTTTAAGGCTTCTTCATTCGCAAGGGCATAGATAGGTGTAGGAGGCAAATCAATGTCTACTTCCAATCCCTTTGCCTCAATCATTTCATAAAACATTAGGATATTCCGTTTACAAATTTCGGTTAGATTGACTCTATCTAATGGTATATTCTGATCTCCTGCTTCAAGCTTAGCTAAATCAAAAAAAGAATGAATTAAGGTCGTGATTTCATCCGTTTTTTCATTAACTTGATCGATCATTCGATTGCGTTCTATCTCAGACATTTTTGTTTGTTCTTTAAGCATCTCGGTGTACCCTGCTATAACGGTTAGGGGAGTTTTTAGATCGTGTGAGATATTTGAAAGCATTCGCTTCATTGATTGTTCGGTTCGGATGAACTGACTCGAATGCTCTCTGTTTTGTTCAATTAGCTTATTTAACAAGATGAGAAGATCCGCCAATTCCTTATTTTCCGTCATAATGAGTACCGGGTTACTCGCATGTTCATCGACGATCTCAGTCAACTGATTTTTTACAGAAACGATTTGCTTACGGAGCGTTCGTTTTGTTTGTATCTGAAAGGCAATCACACAAAGAAGAAAAATCAGGAGGAGAAGTAGAAGAGTGATCATTTGAATTCACCTAGCTTGTAACCGATGCCCCATACGGTTTTAACATATTCTGGTTTGGTTGGATCATCTTCAATTTTCTCGCGTAATCGACTTATATGTACATTAATCACATGATCGTCACCATAATAATGATCGTCCCATACAGAGTGATAAATCTGTTCTTTTGTCATCACCTTTTTAGGATTCTCAAAAAATAGCTTTAAAATGTTCCACTCTTTTGAGGTTAGACTCATTTCTTGTCCATTCTTTTTTACGATGAAATTGTGTATATCCATCTCAATCTCATGGATGGTAAGGATAGCTGGAACTTCCGGCTGAGTGGACTCTTTATATTGTGTAGATCTTCGTATAGCGGCTTTTACTCTAGCTAAAAGCTCTATCATTGAGAACGGCTTCGTTATATAATCATCTGCCCCAAACCCTAATCCCAAAGCTTTATCAGCCTCGCCATCTTTTGCTGAGGTGATAATGACTGGAACAAAGCTATTTTGCCTTAGTGTCTGAAGAAAATCCATGCCATTAATCTCAGGTAGCATCAAATCAAGTAATACCAAATCATAGCTATTGCTAATGAAACGATTGATCGCTTCCTTTCCCGTAAAAACCGGATCAACTTTAAAGCCTTCATTTGTTAAGTAGCTTCGTACCATATCACTAATGGCCACATCATCTTCCACAAGTAATATTCTCTCCAAAAGTAGCACCGTCTCTCGTTATAAATTATAAGTAATTCCTATTAGATCATATTAAAGATTAATGAAGGAAGCTAGTTTTTGTTATTTTCTTTAACATTTCTATACAAATTGTGCTTTTAACTATGTGTATGGAAGGGTATGGAAATGAAAAGGAGGCGTTACGAATGAAAAAAGTGACTAAAACAGCTGGAATGGTTTCTGTAGCTTTTCTACTCGTAGGATGCCAGAATACAGAGGATGAGACACAGACCACGAATGTTGAGCCGGTTGAAGAAAGCGCGTCAGATGAGAGTGATCAGGATGAGAATCAAGGCGTAGAATCAGAAGCGGAAGATCATGATGAAGAAAACAGTAGCGAGCATACAAATGATGAGAATGATGACAACGAGGATACAGAAGAAGTTTCTTCAAATGATGATGAAGAGGATGACACAAACGTTTATGGAGGAACTCTAGCAAGTGGAAATTACTTTATCGATACAGGTTATTTCGATGACGGTACTAATTTTATAACAACATTTTTCATTAAACGTAATGGAGAGGGTGATTACTCAAATGAGGATCGCTTAGAGAGGTCACTAATCGATAATGATCCATCTGAACAGGATATTCTTAGCTCATTTGCTGATATATCGCTAGATTGGCCTGACCTTTATATTCAATTTAATGTAAATATACATTCAGAAGAAAATGAATTAGCAACAACCTCCGCACAAAGCAATCTATTTTTCAACTCATTGTTTGGAATTAGTGATCTATATGGGGTAGAAGAGATTGTATTTTTAAATCAAGATGGGGAAAAAGATATAGAAGTGGCTGAAAGATTAATAGATGATTCTATTATAGTTAAAGACGAAAGAGGTCTATCAAGAGGCTATTATACAATCTACGATGAAGAATTAGAGCAAACCTTGTTTCTATCTGGAGCAGAGTTAGAAGAGGAAGTTGCAAATGATAATGGTGATCCTCTAACTTTCTCAGAAACCGTTGAAGCAATGGGCACAATAGATCATGAAGATGCTTTTTATTCTTCTGCAGTAGTTGAAGGCATAGAGATCGTTAACGCATCAATTGAGAATAGTGTTGCTACTGTTGAATATACGATGGACGAAGAGATTAATACAGAAGCAGATCGAACAGTGTTTGAGAACGCCATACAGCTTGCAGCACTTGATTTTCATGCGTGGGAAGTTCGATTGATCAATGATACTATGCAAGAAGTCGTCACGTATCCATTAGTAGGTCAATAACTCAAGTAAAGACAAATAGTCTTCTTAACGGAGGGTGCTATTTGTTTTTTTGTGGCGATTTGTGTAGGGAAATCCGTCATTCACTAGCCTAACATTTTTCCCAAACGCTTTAAGTAAACTATAATAGAGGCATAAATACATAAGGTTTGTTGGTGTATATGAATACCAGCATTTTCTTAATAGGAGCGTACATATGAACGATAAAGTAGTTGTCGTCACCGGAGCAAATAGTGGACTTGGCCTAGAAACGGCTAAGCACTTCTCAGGAGAGGGGCATCAAGTTATTTTAGCAGTGAGAAATACTGAAAAAGGAAGAAAGGCGAAAGAAGACATACTACGCTTATATCCACAAGCGAATGTTCAAGTTTATCAACTCGACCTATCCAAGCTTCAAAGCGTGCGAGAATTTGTTAAGACGTTATCAAGCCAAGTACATGTCATTGATTTACTCATTAATAATGCAGGCGTTATGATGCCACCATACTCCAAGACGGAGGATGGATTTGAATTGCAATTTGCCAGTAATCACCTTGGTCACTTTGCTCTAACTGGTTTACTGCTCCCGTTATTAGAGAATGGGGAAGCATCACGAATCGTGACACTAACGTCCATTGCCTATCGAAATGCAGTCATCCAGTTTGAAAACCTGCATGGAAGTAAGGGGTACAAGAGCTATCTATTTTATGGTCAGAGTAAACTAGCGAATTTAATGTTTGCCAAAGAGTTAGATAAGCGTTTAAAAGCGAATCACTATAAAACAAAAAGTTTAGCCGCGCATCCAGGTATCTCATCGACGAACCTTTTCACCTTAGGTAGAAAAGAAACACCTTGGTTTGTTAAACCTTTACTGAAGGTAGTTAGTCAGCCAGCTGAAAAAGGGGCGCTACCAATTATTATGGCAGCCACAGACCAATCTCTTCAGGGAGGAGAATTAATTGGTCCAGATGGCAAAGGTGGAAGAAAAGGAAACCCTACTATCGAAGAACCAAAGAAAGTAACCTACACAGATTCTACAATGGAAGAGTTATGGACTATCTCAGAGGATCTTACGGAAGTGAAGTATCATTTTAATAAATAACTAATAAGACCACTGACACCTCAAGTCAGTGGTCTATTTTATCAAATTGATACTCCAGGCTTGTTACCAAACAAAAGGTTAGCAATTATTAATTCTACTCAGTATGATTCCCTTCACCTTCATTTCGTCCAATTTGTATAACTCCATCAAGATCGTTATAGATATATTCATATTCATAGTCTGCTTCATCAGAAAAAGTAACATAGGCCTGGTAAGCGCCTCTTTCATCATCCCTATCGTTTCTCCAATTGTATTCTGTCCGGATAGAATCAATCTCCTCATCTGTATAATTTCTCTCTTCAGTTAAGTAGTCATAGACCATAGTTTCCGTTTGTTCTAGCTGTTCCTGACTGCCGTTAAAGAAATTAAATAACAAAATTCCTCCTCCAATTAAAGACATGACAGCTACAATAGTAATTAAACCTACTCTTTTTTTCATTATTCTTCACCTCATTTAATAGTTATCTATACATATCAAACACGTTAACTACAAAATTAGTGGAACGAAAATAAAAAGATGAAAATCATTTGCTAGATTATTAGTTAACATGTTCATTTAAGAATTTATACCCTGAATATGTCATGAATAAAACTAAAAATATAACCTTCATAGATAGAAAGAATATGGTCCGTGCTCAAAAATACGACTCTCTAGACCACACGAACGTATGCTAAACTAAAGATATTCTCTACATAAAGGGGGCGTTGATTTGACTATTCGGCAGTTGACTGATGATGAATTTGAACAAGCTTTTCAATTAAGCTGCTACGCTTTCCAGGTGAATGACCCAGAAGAGTTACGACCTTCTGCGCATCTTTCATGGAATGAAGCCACTTGTTACGGGGATGTATCTAATGGAGAGGTTCTTGCTAAATTGGATCTGTTGCCTTTTCATGTTGATATCCACGGGAAATCAATGCAAATGGGAGGAATCGTTGGAGTAGCATCCTACCCAGAGCAGCGCAGAAAAGGGCTTGTCAAACAACTAATAGTCCATACACTCAAAGAGATGCGAGTTAAAGGACAACTTCTTTCATACCTTGCTCCTTTTGAGGTTGGTTTCTATCGGAAATTCGGTTGGGAAATGGCTTTTGATGAAACAACTTTTACACTTGAGCCAATACAACTTCCAAAACCTAATCCACTCTTAGAAGGACAAATCGAACGTGTTCCTTTTTCTGACAAACGAATTCGTACTATATATAAAAACCAGCAAAGGCACGGAATGCTCATTCGCGAAGAATGGTGGTGGAAGAGCCTTGAACGAAAGTATAGCAAACACTACACTGCTATCTACACAGACCAGTCTGGTACAGCGATTGCTTATATTGTGTACCAAGTTAAAAATCGTCAATTTGAAACAGATGAGCTACTTTATACAGAACCCGCCGGACTAGCTGCCCTTCTTTCATTTATTGGTCAGCATGATTCAATGATTGACTCAGCTGAAATCACAACACCATCATCAGATAGCTTGAATTATTTCCTGCCTGACCCTAAAACCAAAGCTGAAATCGTGCCTTATTTTATGACCAGAATTGTAGATGTACAAGCTTTTTTAGTAGAGTTTCCTTTCCTTAATTCAGAAGGCGGAAATTATACCCTGCAAATTGAAGACTCTTTTGCTGAGTGGAACAACAAGATCTTTTCTTAATTTAAATAGCGGGAATGTAAGCTGTGAAGTCATAACCAATATGGAAGCGCCATCTATAAAAATGAGTATCCAAACACTGACTGGATTAATGCTCGGTTATCGGCGTCCTTCTTTTTATATCAAACAAGGACTTATAAAGGGAGATACTAAAGAGATAGAATTTTTTGTTCGTCATATTCCTGACGAAGCTCCTGCCCTTGTTGATTTCTTTTAGGATGAAGACCTAGCCTTTGGCTGGGTTTTTGTTTTGGGTAAATGAGTATAACTCAATCTATCATTGAGAATTATTATCAATTGATGTAGACTAAAAGTAACGTTACATAAAATGAATAGGAGGGGACAAGACCATGCAAATATACTGGACTAAAATCAATAAAATTATTGAAGAAACGCCTGAGGTAAAAACATACTTGCTCGACTGCCCGGAAGGATTTACATGGGAAGAGGGTTCCCACACCCATTTTGCATTAGAAGGATTTAATGCCGGTGAGAAACCAAACCGTAGCCTGATTCGCCACATGTCAATCTCCACTTTACCGAACGAACATTCAATTGGGATCACAACACGTATTAGAGAGCAGTGCTCTGAGTTTAAATCCATTTTGAGAAGCCTTACTATTGGAGACGAGGTAGCCATTTTCAAAACTCATTCGAATGTTCCGCTAAAAAGAGAAAATAAAAATGTGTACCTACTGTCATCAGGTGTCGGGCTAGCAACGTTTAGACCACTTGTGCTTGAATATATCGAGCGTGCTGATAACGTTAATCAGATCCATTCCCTAAATATCGATTCATCTAAGAATTTCTTATTTACGACTATTTTTGAATCTGCACCTGATAAGAAGTTCACTTCACAGTTTGTCTCTACTCGTAAAGACTACTATGAAGAAGTGAAAACTCTTTCTGCAGATAAAGATGGACTCTTTTATGTGGTCGGTAGCAATGAATTTCTCGTACAGAACATAGAACTACTACGTGGGCAGGGCATTAAGCCGGAACAAATTGTACTCGACAAGCATGAGCAACAACTGCCTGAGTTTTTATCGGAATAGGTACTATTAACAGACATCTAAATCCTAATCTTTCTTTATTAGAAGAGAGATTGGGATTTATTTATTGTCATTTAAGAATATAGATAAAAGTAATAAGGGTATATTAGTTTATTTCAATATAAAAGAGGTTACTCCATATATAAGATTATCTTAAAATTGGGGGTTTCATCCAAATGAGAAACGATCACTTTTTAATTGGTCTTACTAGCTTTACCTTTTTAATGGCAGCAACGGCGTGTAGTAACGACGATTCAAATGTAACGAGTGAAGAGCAGCAAAATGTGAGTGAAGTGAGCGACTCTGAACCAACTGAAACAGAAGAAGATCTAAACAAAGTTGAAGATGATGAAATGGTCGATGAAGATACTGAGGAGAGAGAACTTGAGCTTGTAGAAGAAGGAGAAGAACGAGAGGCTAGCACAACAAAAGAAGATTATTATATGCAGAATGGTACATTTGTTGGTGGTGAAATAACAGATGGCAGAAGTGTAGGGGATATCAATCAGGGTGCGCATGATGGTTATGAGAGGCTTGTTCTCGATATTTATGAAGGGTCATATCAAGAGCTTGGTGATCCAGCAGACATACCTAATTACTTTGAAATCACAAAAGAAGCCTATCCTTCTCGTCTGATTTATACATTAGCAGGTATTCGAGGTCTGCCAGAAGAGATTCCCGAGTTATCAAATATGGAGCTCTTTTCACATATGAGCGTCGTTCCGTATTTTAGTGATGCCACGATTCAGTTAGCCGTGTATCTGCAGGAACCTGTTGAGTTTGAAGTGTTTGAAATGCACAATCCCGCCAAAATTGTGACAGATATTAGATCGATTAGTGACGAAAATGAGTATGCTCCCGTATTTTCTGTTAGAACAGCATCTACCTCGCAGGGGGATACTGTTGATGCTATTCAAAGCGCGGATTCGGAATTTAGAGAAAGGGATGCAGACCAAGTAAGAACCTTGCACTCAGAGGACAATTCGGTATTTGTAGAAGAGGGTTACTATAGTAGTTTGGAAGAAGCGGAAGAGAGAAAAATAGAGTTGGAGAACGATGGTATTGATTTTGATTTACACATCGAAGAACGCGGTACGCATGACATTCCTAAATATATTAAATAAGTACTAGTTAAAAACAGAGGTATCTTCAAAGCGCTCATTTCCTTAGGGAAAGGAATTAAATCAAAGAGTAGATTAGTGAAGGGGAATGTACAGCTACGTAATCATGAAACTAAAGGTTTGATAGTTCGTATACCTTAAAGAAGCTTTTCTTCTTTGTTTAAGGAAGATATCTGAGTTCGTATTAGAAAACTCAACTGTTGCAAAAATTTATTTACTCAAAGGATGAGCGATATGTTTAAGAAGAAAAAGATAGAAGATAACCGATTTAGAATAAAAACCACTGAAAATATCCCTACATTAGGTACAATAACTATCTTAGTCGATCAATTCACTGGAGTTAACTATCTTCAAACATGGATTGGATCAGGGAGTGGCATTACACCTTTATTAGACGAGAAAGGTCAAGTAGTGGTGGATGTATCCTCATGAGCTTGTGTGAGGTAGGGAATGAGAAAATGCTACTTGGCTATATCTAATCTGCGTTCACAACAAGCTGAACGCAGGTTACTATTATTTATTCCTCAGGTAACGTATAGCTATTACAGCTGCTATCGCAGTTATAAACCATGTATAGCAAAAAAGATTAACGAAGTATTTTTCTAGCCACTATTATAATTTCACTTACCATAATTTTCTTATAACATATCGCAAATCAACACAGATGAACCTAAAATTGGATAAATATTAAGTTTATTTCCATACGAAAACGGTTACTCCATACATAAGTTAAATTTAAAAGTGAGGGTCTCATACAATGAGAAAAGTTCACCTAATGACCGGTTTAAGTAGCGTAGCCTTACTGATGGCCACAACGGCGTGTAGTAACGGTGATTCAAATGACACTGGTGAAGAGCAACAAGATGTGAGTGGGTTGAACGAATCTGAACCGTCAATAGACCTAGAAGACACTTCTAACAACGATGATGAAGAAGTACAGGAAGATCAGACTGATTCAGGTGGCGACGAGGACATTGATGATGCTGAAGAGGTACAGGAAGAGGAAGTTCAGGCTGATTCAGATACCAACGAAGACGATGGCAATGAATCAGAGGATATGGCTGATCTTCGAGCGTACTATGAATCATTAGCAGTAACAAGTGAGAGTAGGGAAGTACATTCAAATGCTCTTGAAAACTTAGAATTACCTGGAATTCATGAAAACACAATAATCTATAATGGAACAGTTAGTCCAGATCAGACTGTGTCTTTTGTGTTTCCAGATGATGATAGTGAGCAAGACTTTGATTACTCAGATCCATTAGATGCTGAGGTGTCAGACGAGGGACATTTTTCTGTGTCATTCGGCGGATATGACTTAGATGAAATGAGTGAAATTCGGTTTATCGTTACAGGTAGTCTGCCTCAAGAACAAGCATTTGATTTACCTATCCATTCCGCAGAAGAAGGCATGGAATATATACAAAGTGATGCAAACACAGAAGAGATTGAAGAGAGTATCCGCCCGAACGTTCAACTAGATGATATCTACGAGAATATGCGTTTTTACCGTGTGCTAAATGTGCTTGATGATGTGGAAGCTGTGCATTTTGAACATACAAACCTAGGATTTAGTCATGACATGATTGCTCCCTCCGCGGATGAAGAGCTTAAAAGTTTGATTACTACTACATTTGATGAAGCAGATCTTGAAGCTGAAGATATCCTTACTTTTTATATCGTGGCAGGTGGAGTGACAACAGTCATAGAAAAAGAAGTACAATCTTGGTCTGACGAAGAGTGGGCGCGAATTGATGAAATAAAAGAAGAAACGGAACTGGAGGAAATTAGTAAGGACACACTAGTATTTGCCGGAAAAACAGTTCCTAATGCCGAAGTTTCGATCATTAATTTAAATCCGAGAAATTTTAATATCCGACTCGATGCTGACGAAAATGGGCAATTTGAAGCTAATTCGCAAGACAACGTAGAGAATATTACCAGTGATACGATCCTCTATCAAATTGTCGATGAAGAAGGACATTTAGCTACTTTTGAGAAACCACTTAACTAGCTATCTGTTGTTACCTTTCATCATAACAATCATATAAAGGAGTGATTTGTTTTGAGTAAATCTATCCTTAACACCATGAGTTTATTATGGGGGATTCCCCATCACTGTAAAACTAATCACGAACTCGCATCTCTGTTTCTTCGAGAACTATACAGAGAGTTATATCACAAGTATTTCAAACATATACATAAACTCTACACATGAATTCATTTATATAGTTTACTTTCAAGGAAAGACTTATTGATTTTCCTTATACTAGCAAAGTTAGAGATAGTTGTGTAGAGATCATGTAGAGGAGTTAAAAACAATGCTTTGGACAGTGTTAGTTGTCGTCATTGTTTTATGGTTACTAGGATTTATTGGAGAAGTTGGAGGGAACTTAGTACACCTTTTATTAGTTGTCGCATTAGTTGTACTTATTTTCCAACTTGTGACAGGTCGACGGAAATTATAGTTACCTAATTTTTTTACTTGATGGGATCATCTGCTTATGTGGATGATCCTTATTGTTGGTTTCTTTTAATATTTCTTTTAAGTACAATTTTCATGTAAGGTATGTAATTTGAGGATGAAGAATGAAATTCGAAAATAACACTCAGGTGTTGGCCCCAATAAAACCAGCAGTGATATTTCCAATAATTCCAAAAGGTACACCTTTTCCAGTAATAGCACCGGCAGCCCAACCAATTAGTCCTCCAATAATTAAACTCCAAATTATACTCATCTGCAACTTCTCCTTTGATGTTAACTACAATCTTGCTTATTCACGATATATCCGAGTTCAAACTCATTGAAATGCTTATTTAAAGGTATATCAACTTAAATAATCTTATTTTATGTTAATATTGTTATATGGATTACTTTAACAAGTTTTATATAGAGGAGGATCAGAATGCAGATAACTACAGCAAATCCAACTCATATAGCTGATATTATAACTTTCTTCAACGAACATTTAGACAGCAATAACAGCGCCATTTATTCTGAAGAATTTCTATGTCCACTTGGTATTAGAGCAGCGGTAAAAAGAAAGCAAATGATCGTAGCAGTAGTAGACGGTCAAGTGGTGGGAGCATTCCGATACTACCGGAAGAAAACTCAAAATAAAATCTCTCTCTATCAATTTGCATTGCGTGAAGATTATCGAGGCAAGAGCTTATTAAAGAAAATGTTTCAAGTAATCAATGACGTACCTATTGTTGCATTATGTCCATTTTATTCTGAATTTAATGACTATTTTATAAAAACTGGTTGGAAAAAACAGCAGCATAGTGATGAGTTTAATGTTTGGGCTTTTAACGAGCGGGATTCACATGCCATTTAAAGTAGAAATAAATGTACAGTTAACTCCCGAAGAAGTGCCAGAGTTAAGAGCACATGTTGGCTGGAGTAGAAGAGATAATGATTATCCAACTTTATTTGAGCGCTGTAACTTTTGGGTTGGTGTGAAAAATGAGAATAATAAGCTCATCGCTTTTGGCTACATTTGTGGCATGGGTTTGGAACATGGATATATGGAAGATATCATTGTGCACCCTGATTACCAAGGCAGCGGTATTGGATTAAAGTTGGTTAATGTATTGTTAGAAGAAGCTGAGAGATTTGGCTTAGAAATCATAACGGTCTCATTTGAAGAGCGTAATGTGAACTTTTACGAGAAAGCTGGATTCGCACCTGGGGCAGGCGGAGTTTGGCAATCAAGAAATTATTGAAATAACGAATCAAGATCCTGCAAATGCAGGATTTTTTATTTTTATATTGAAGGGTTTAAAGACTTAGTATGTAAATTAGAAAATCAATTCTTATCCGAAGCAATGCTTTTTAGAGGTAACAGTTTATTTATGTCGGAAAAAAGAAGTAGGGGGGATTAAAATGTTTGTTAATGTGAGAGCTATAATTACCAGACAAACACCTGATGGTAGAGAGATCCTTATTCAAAAACGAAACAAGCCTTTCGAGGGGAGTAGCCCTTATGAGCTTCCAGGAGGTCAAGTGGAAGAGTATGAATCTCTTTATGATGCACTAGTAAGAGAAGTCAAAGAAGAAACTGGATTGGAAGTAAAGCATATAAAAAACCAGGAAGCTAGAATAACCACCCAAGACGAGACATCAAACGTTGAGGCGATAACTCCTTTTTGCATGTATCAAACTCTTCGTGGTCCAGTGGATTCGTTAGGTGCCTATTTTTTATGCGAAGCCGAGGGAGAATTACTAAGTGATGGTGATGCTACTCAACAAGTACAATGGATTAAAGTTGAAGAGTTAAAAAACCTTTTAGAAAAACAGTGTATTCAATTTAGTTGGATTGATAAATCAGGTGTACTATATTATCTACGATCTTTAGAGTATGGAACGAGTAATGGGGTATAAGGAGTTCTTATTTTATAAGCTATTAAACTGGAATAGACCCATAATCCTGTGCATGAAGAATTAGTAGAAAGGATAACCCACATGAATCAACCACAAAAATGGCCAGAAGTTGATATTGAAATTAAACAATATATAGATAACTTAATTGAGCTGCTGAGACTAAATCTAAAGCATAATCTCATAGGTGTCTACTTACATGGTTCCTTGGCGACAGGTAGCTATTACGTTCCAAAAAGTGATATGGACATACTTGTTGTAGTATCTGATGCGCTTTTACCTGGAAAAGCAAGAGGGCTTAATCTTGCTATTGCTCATTATTCTGATACACGACCCACTATAGGAAATATTGAGCTTTCTATTATCACAGTATATGTAGCAAAAAACATACCAAACCCCATACCTTTTGAATTGCATTATAGTTCGTTTTGGCATGATCGAATCTTAAAAGATGATGTTCAATATAAAGGAAATCAGTTCGATACAGATTTAATTGTACATTTATTATTTGTTAAACAGAAGGGTTTCTGTTTGTATGGTCAACCTATTGATAAAGTATTTGGCAATGTTGATTGGAATGATTTTATGGCTTCTGTAATAGATGAATTTAATTGGACATTAGAAGATCAGAATATTCTTGATTCACCTTACTACAGTATTTTAAACATATGTCGTACATTGAGATTACGCAGTGAAGGTGTGCATAGAATTTATAGCAAGGATGAAGGTGGGGAATGGGGGCTTAGGTGTCTTCCAAAAAGATTTAATCCTTTAATTCAGCGTGCTCTTAATGTGTATCAATCAGACAATACTATTAAAGAAGTAGATATAAAATCAGGCGGAGTTAAGTGGGGTAGAGACGAATTATTAGCATTTAGAGACTTTGCAAAACAAAATCAAGGTTTTCATCGTAGCAACTAAATGAATGAGAGGTAACTATGATGATCATTATTGATTCAGAAGAACTAGACCCGATGGTGTTTAAGCTTTTATCATATGCAACATCTACTTCTAAAGTTAGAGATGAGTATGACCTATATGTACATAACCCTCAACGGATTCTGTATGGATATGAAACGAATGGTTTCCTTGTTAGATGCATCGGAATAGAAATCATCGATCCAGATGAATGCGAGATTAAGCATATCGCTGTGGCTGAAGAGCAGCGGGCAAGAGGAATTGGTAAGAAGATGATTAATTACATTAATAGAGAATATAAGTCGATCATTGCTGAAACAGACGAGGACGCAGTCGTTTTTTATGAAGAATATGGGTTTACAGTATTAAGTCCTGGCGCGGTATATCCTGGAGTTGAAAGATTTAATTGTAAGTTTAAAAGGTGATTTTTCATTTGGGATGTTTATAGAAATTTCAGCATGCAAGGATAGATTATTGCGGGAAGAAGAATAGAGTTTAAGGAACAAGATCTACTAGTCTATCTATTTTCAAAACAAAGGAGAAGCTTATGATATCAGAGTTGATAAACTCAGAATTTAGTAAGTGTAAAGAGTTGCTGCGCAAATAAGGTCAACTAGAAGCAAGAGCTGTCATAGAAGGCGTGAACCCTGGACGAGTATTTGTTGATAATCCTGAAAGGCCGGCAACTGGTGTGGTTTGGCTGCATAATAATGATGGGTTTATCTTTTTTGGAGATGAAACGAATGAGTGTTTTAATAAAGAATTAAACGATTTTATTGAATCAGTCATTAAGCCAGAGGCAAAAAAAGTTGGTTTAGACTGGTTTGAAGCCATAGGTAATCATCAAGGCTGGAATAAAACATTCGAGAACGTGTTTAGTAACCATTCACTTGGAAGTTGGAATCAGAGAGTATACATGTTACATAAAGAAGAGTTCACATATAAAAACATTGCACCAATTGAAGAAGGCTATTTGATTGTGAAGATAGACAGTGATCTTCTTAGAAACAAGACTCGCGTCATTTCGAATCTATCTTTTTTAGAAACAGAAATAATGGAGTTTTGGTCTTCGTCGGAAAGGTTTTTTGATAATGGGATTGGTTATTGTGTGATACAGAATAATAAAATCGTTAGCATGTGTTATTCAGGCTTTGTAGCTGGCAATGTGCACTGTTTGGGCATTGAAACATTAAAGGAGCATCAGGGAAAAAGGTTAGGTCAAAACGTTGCTACCGCCTTAATACATGATTGTCTACAATCGGGGATCATTCCTTATTGGGACTGTATGGAAACGAACAAAGCATCTAGTGCGATTGCTGAAAAACTAGGATTTAAGAATGTATTTAATTATACGGGGTATGATTTTTCTTTGAAGTAATTTGTACATGCTATTTCACTTTATAATAACCTCTGCAAAAAACGGAGTTCGATTTGATGGAAAAAGGTGGTGGTACTCACATTGGATAATCAATATGTTATGGGATGGGGAACACTTGCATTAATAAATGCAGGGTTAGCACAAGGTAAAAACAGAACAGGACTTAATTGGTTTTTGCTTTCTTTAGTTTTGGGACCTGTGGCTACATTCATTTTATTATTTGTGGAGAAGAGAAGTAGTAACTAATAAAATAATCCAAATAGACTTTACGTAGCAATCAATCTACTATATAGTAAAACCAAGATGAAAATATAACCTAAAAAATTCCAACAATTCAAAGGTAAATTAACAATTTCATATTTTTAATGCACTAGGGGTGTTATTTAACTGAGATGAGTACAAACTCAAACCCTTTGAACCTGAACTAGTTAGAACTAGCGTAGGAAAGTGTGAGCACGAATACATATTTGAAGTGGATTCATTTACTATGTATTTACTTGTTTGCGCAACATTCCTACGGGAGTGTTGCGCATTTTTATTTTCCAAAAAAATGATAGGAGTGGTTATGATGACTAGAACGGTATTAGTTACAGGTGGTAGTAGAGGATTAGGTTCAACGATTGTAAAAACATTGGCTCACCAAGGATTTAATGTAGTCATTAATTATAATAAAAGTAAAGATGCCGCAGAAAAGCTTGTGTCTGAGATTGGTGAAGAGAACGCGATTGCTATTCAAGCGGATGTAACAAAATGCAATGAAGTAGATCAATTGATAAAAGAAGCTACAGCATATTTTGGTCAAATAGATGTGGTCGTTAACAATGCATTAGTAGACTTTAAATTTGATCCAAGCAAACAGAAGTCATTTACAGAACTGACGTGGGACGATTATCAAAAGCAAGTGGATGGTATCTTGAATGCTGCCTTTAATATCGTTCAAAGTGTCGTACCTCAATTTATTGAAAGACAAAATGGAATGATTATAAGCATAGGTACCAATCTATTTCAGAATCCTGTTGTACCCTACCATGAATATACAACAGCTAAAGCTGGGCTAATCGGTTTTATGCGTAATGTCGCTTCTGAACTAGGTGTACATGGAATAAAAGCCAATGTCGTTTCAGGTGGATTATTAAAAACCACTGATGCCAGTGCTGTTACGACACCAGAGGTTTTTGATTTAATTGCTCAGTCAACGCCATTAAAGAAAGTCACTGAACCTCAAGATGTAGCCAATATGGTCGCTTATTTATCATCGGAACATGCAACGGGTATTACGGGTCAGAATTTCACGGTAGATGGCGGATTAACTATGAATTAATTGAGGTGTAATCACATGACAAAAACCAAAGAAAAACAATTGCACATAGGGGTTTTACTATATGGTTGTGGCCATCATCAAGCATCCTGGTTAATGCCCAATTCAAGCGTTGAACGGATAGGGGACATCTCTTATTATCAATCTTTAGCTCAATTATCGGAGAAGGGTTACTTTGATGCGGTGTTCTTCGCAGATAATCATTCATTTCAAGGGAACGATTCTAGCGAAATGCCAGCATTTTGGTTTGATCCGATTGTGAATCTAACCGCTATTTCTCAAGTCACAAGTCACATAGGATTAGTATCAACCATCTCAAGTACCTTTGCTAATCCTTTTACAGCGTCACGACAATTATTAAGCTTAGATCATCTAACAAAAGGACGCGTGGGGTGGAATTTGGTGACATCGATGAGGGATGTAGAGGCATTAAATCATAGCATGAATGAACTCCCTTCACACGATGAACGCTATGAAAAGGCAGACGAATTTGCAGCTCTTATGAATAAACTATTTCTTTCATGGGAATCTGAGGAGTTTGTACATAATCGAGAAGAGGGAGCGTTAATAAATCCTTCAAACATCAAGCCTTTTCATCACATTGGTGCACATTTTAACGTACAAGGTCCGTCTACTACGCCAAGAAGCCCACAAGGTAGACCTGTGTCCATGCAAGCAGGCGCATCTAAACAAGGTATTGCATTAGCCGCTAAATATGCCGATGCAGTCTATTCAGTGTCATGGAATCTAAAGCAAGCAAAAACCTTTCGCAAAAAATTAGATGAGCAGGTTAAACAAAGTCAGAACAGTCATAGACACATTAAAGTATTACCGGGATTAGTCACATATGTTGGCCGCACGTACGAGGAAGCGCTTGAAAAGAAAGCAGAATTAGATGAGCAATTACCTATTGAGACGGGGTTAAAACAATTGAGCTTTTTTACACAGCAAGACTGCTCTCATTGGGAACTGGATAAAGCAGTGCCGCCATTACCCCCAGTAGAAGAATTTACAGGTCCTGTTGGTCGTTACGAAACCATACTCGAAATGATAAATGATACACAACCAACCGTAAGAGAATTAATAGGATATCTGAGTGCAGGCGGTGGACATCACACACTGATAGGGACCCCTGAGCAAATAGTCGATCAGATGCAAGTCTGGTTCGAAGCGGGTGTCGCTGATGGATTTAATTTAATGCCTCCTACATTACCTGGTAGTTTAGATGACTTTGTTGAACTCATTGTTCCTGAAATGCAGAGGAGAGGCATCTTTAGGAAAGAATATGAAGGACAGAGCTTTCGGGAACATTTAGGATTAAAAGTAAATGGTTTGTAGAACCTTGAAATGGTGATTACTTGCCCTGTATAGTGGATGTGACGTAGAACACGCAATCATTGGAAAGATTTCTGGAGAGGATTGACTACACAATAGAAATGAGATGATATTTTATGGAGAAGTTTAAGATTGGAGATATGGTAGAAACAACGGAAGGTAGTATGCAACATATCCCCGGTACAGTGGTGTATCTTGACCAAGAAAATGAAAAGTATCTTGTCCGTTTTGGAGGATCTCAACAAATGTACTATGCAGAAGATGAAATTGTGCTATGGGGAACATGAACTAATATGGAGGAGGGAAGGATGTTTGCACTCGGGCGTCCTTCTTAATTCTTTACAATTGGATTATTGAAGCTTATGCTTTGATCATATTTGAATTTAGAAAGGGGCTGCAAATTCAGCTCTTTTTTTGTTTGAGCGAAAGAGGAGGTTACAATGAAAAACTATATTCTTATGATATCTGGAACACTAATCATAGCATTGAGTATTACTCTCTTGGCAATGCCACATTCTATCGCTGATGGTGGGATTCTTGGAATAGCACTATTAATTTACTACGCTATTGGGGTACAACCATCTATTGTCGTTTTTGGGTTGTTCGTTGTGATTATGCTTGCGAGCTATAAATTTTTATCGAAATCTGTCATTTTAAAAACGCTTGTGACTGTGCCGTTGCTATCCTTCTTCACCTATCTAACTGAACCATATGGAATCAAATTGGAGGACCCATTAGTTGCAGCCATTTTCTTTGGTCTTGTGTCTGGAGTTGGTTTTGGTTTAGTGATCTATTCAGGGAGCTCTGTAGGAGGCACTTCGACGATTGCGTTAATGCTAAAGAAAAAATTTGGCTTGGATGTGATTTTCACTGCCTTCATCATGGATGTGATCGTTGTATTAGCAGGTGTCCTAATTATTGGTGTGCTTAATACGTTGTATACAGTCATCGCATTATTTATTGGTAAAGTAGCAAGTGATTATGTCATTGGAGGTTTAGATAGTAAGAAGGCATTTATCATTGTATCAAGCAAAAACGATCAGATCGCCAAAAAGGTCGTAACAAATCTAGCTTCAAGTGCGACCTATATTAATGGAAAAGGTGTTTATGCAAATCAAGAGCAACAGATGTTATACATTCTCGTCAAAAATCATAGAGTGATGCAGTTAAGAAGAATTATTAATGAAATTGACCCTCAAGCATTTGTTGTCGTTAATAACGTGAAAGACGTCTCTGGTGGGACTTTTTTTGGTAATGCAAATTCGTGATTTATGATCAAAGTGAATCTCTAGATCAATGTCATATATACCCAGCCTATGGTTGGGTTTTTGTATTCTTTTAGGAACTATTAATGCACTCAATATCTACAGAACTCTTAATGATGCAGGATTTTTTCTTTTTATATGGAAAGAGTTAGTGAAGTAGTACATAGAAAAGGGGAATAATCATGACATCTGACATACTGCAACAAAACAAACAAAGTTGGAATACAGTAGCTCATCACTTTAATGGTATAGATGCGTTACCAAGCTATGGACCGTTTGCTCAAACGGATGATGAACTCCAATTATTTGAGGATATTAAGGGTAAGAAGGTATTAGATATAGGTTGTGGAAGTGGCCATTCCCTTCGCTACATGAGTGATAGGGGTGCCAATGAGTTGTGGGGAGTTGATTTATCAGAATCACAACTAGAGGCAGCAAGAGTCACATTAGCAGATGTCGAAGCTCAATTACACTGTGCAGCGATGGAAGAAGAAATTGGATTGCCAACAACTTATTTCGACTGCGTGTACTCTATTTATGCTATAGGTTGGACGACTGAACTAGCAGCAACCTTCAAACTCATTTATTCCTATTTGAAGCCAGGTGGTTACTTTATCTTTAGCTGGATCATCCCCTGTATGTTCATTTGAAAAGTGAACAGGGACAAATTTATCTTCAAGGATCCTATCAAGATGAAGGCACGATCACGTATCAAAGGTTCAAAGGCGAAGAAGCCCCAATGACGATCCCAAAAAGAAAGATGAGTACGTACATAAATGAATTAATTAAAGCGGGATTTACGATTGAAGCTGTCATAGAGAGTGATGTACCAACGGAGCTTGATTCAGTTGAAGCAGAGATTTTAGATACATATTACTCACTGTATAAAGCAAGGAAGTTTCCGAGTACGATGATTATAAAGGCGAGGAAATAGAAATAGTTAAATTGGTCTCTTATGGAGGTTTATCATGCAAATAGAATTCGTAAAAGTTGAAGTTCTTCTGCCCGAAATAATTATTGAGAAGGTCAGAGATGAATTGAATAATGCGGGGTTTCTAAGAGTCGGTTACTACGATCATGTACTTTCTTATAGCCATGTGAATGGGTATTGGAGACCATTGGATAATTCTATACCGTATAAAGGGAAGAAAGGCATCGTTTCTTTTGGTGAAGAATGTAAAATGGAGTTCAGATGTAAATATAAGGATATAAAAAGAGTCATATCAATAATTAGGTCTATTCATCCGTATGAGGAACCAATCATTAATGTGATGCCTTTAATTAATTGAATTCTAAAGCTATTTTAATAGTAAACTAGAATATTTACCTTTAGCTTTTAAAGCATTAGAGTAACAAAATTAAAATTCTGCAAATGCAGGATTTTTTTCTTTTTTATGAGGACATAATCAGTGAATTTGTGATCATGGTTTAGTGTGATAAAAACCTTTTGTGGAGTAATTAAAAGTGTAGTTGACCAAGTTTTTTAATGGAGACATTTTTTGTCCTTGTGCTGAAACCCCCTTAAATTAAAGAGAATCTCAAGATTTGTCTGTTTTAAGCCGTACAGATAAGACAGTAAGCTTAGGCTAATACAGAAAGGGAGTTGATCCAATGACAGAACAAGGTGTATCGCTTGGTTTTATCGGGACAGGTGTAATGGGGAAAAGCATGGCCCACAATTTATTACAAGCAGGATATCCAGTGCATGTATTTAGCCGGACAAAATCGAAAGCGGATGACTTATTAAATGAAGGAGCGACATGGCACGATTCTCCTGGAGAGCTTGTTACGCACTGTGATGTGCTCATATCAATGGTTGGGTACCCAAAAGACGTTGAGCAAATTTATTTAGGATCTAATGGAATCATTCAGACAGCAAAAGCTGGAACGATATTTATTGATATGACTACATCGAGCCCTGAGTTAGCCAAAAAAATTGAAGAGGAAGCAAGAAAACATGGCTCCTATTCGCTGGATGCTCCCGTTTCAGGAGGCGATATTGGAGCTCGAAATGGGAAACTTTCCATTATGGTCGGTGGAGATGCGGAAGTATTTGAAAAGGTTCAGCCAATACTCGCGGTTCTTGGAACAAACATTGTCCATCAAGGTACATCCGGAGCGGGACAACATACTAAAATGAGTAATCAAATCGCCATTGCTTCTACTATGATGGGCGTTTGTGAGGCAATTAAATACGCAGAAAGATCTGGTCTTGATCCAAGCACAGTGTTAAAGAGTATAGAAAGTGGTTCTGCGGGAAGCTTGGTCTCTGAGTAATCTTGGTCCACGAATTATTCAAGAGAATTTTGAACCTGGATTTTATGTGAAGCATTTTATTAAGGATATGGGCATCGCCATTCAGTCAGCTGAAGAGATGGGACTAAAATTGTATGGGTTGGAATTGGCAAAAGCACTATATAGTGATTTAGCAAGTCAAGGCGAGGGGAACAGTGGGACTCATGCACTTTTTAAGCTTTATGAGTAGTACAGAAATAGCGGACATTCTTTGTCATTCATACTAAGGAACAAAAGATGGCTGTATGAAGCCATTTTTAAATCAATTATTGTGATCGTATGAGAGGAGGCTTCTATGTTTTGGTGGGAACGAAATAACTTAAGGTTGATCCAAACCAATTTACGAGAGGTCGATGCGACATTAAATGTGGATCAATTAATCTCTGATTTAAAAGAATTCTCAGCGAACACGTTAATGATGAATGCTGGAGGAATCTTTGCGTTTTATCCAACGAAACTGAAATATCAATATCAAACACCATACCTAAAACAAGATCTACTTAGAAAGGTCATTGAAGAAACGCATGCAGCTGGTATCAAGTTCATCGCCCGCTTTGATTTCAGTAAAGCTCATGAAAGCATATTTAAAGAGAAGCCGGAATGGTTTTATCGTACGAAAGATGGTCATGAGGTTAATTACAATGGCATTGTTCATACGTGTATTAATGGATATTACCAACAAGAATATTCCTTAAAAATGATTGAAGAAGTCATAACAGAATATCAGGTTGATGGGATCTTTTTTAACATGTTTGGCTATCAAACAAGTGATTATAGTAGCAATGATTACGGGATATGTCATTGTCAAAGCTGTCAAACACGTTTTAAGGAAATGTATCAGCTTGAATTGCCTTTATCAAACGATCGATCCAGTGAGAGCTACAAGAAATATAAGGAGTTTCAATGGAAAACTACTCAAGAAATGCTTGGATCGAATTCATGAGCTTGTAAAGAGGATAAACCCTCATATCGCCATCAGCACTTACAACGATCACAAGGTCGATATTGTTCGCAATGAATCAAATACGAAATTAACTCGGCCACATCCTGTTTGGTTGTACTCTTCTTCTGAAAATGTGAAGTCAGTGGAGGATACTTGGGAAGACAAACTGATTAGTAACTGCTGTATAAATGCTGTTGATTTACAATATCGATTTATGGGTGTTTCTAAAGAAGAAGTAAGCATTCGTCTGTATGAAAGTATTGCCAGCGGTTCAGGGCTAGATTTTTGCATAATAGGCGTATTTGATGGTTATTCAGATAGAAGAAATTTTCCAAGCTGTTAAAGAAGTTTTCCGGTTCCACGAAGAGAATGAAAAATATTTCGGTCAATTATTGTCCTTAGAAGAAACAGCCATCATTAAACCATCAGGGCCAAGGGTCTTTGATAATAAAGAATATCTAGGAATTTTTAAAATGCTAAAAGAACAACATAAACCATTTGATGTTCTATACCAGCATCAGCTTATCAACAACGAAGCTAAGCTAGAAAGGTTTCAACTTGTGATCCTACCTGATATCCGAGAATGGGAGACTGAACAACTAGAAGTGCTAGTTAGATTACAAGAAAAAGGTGTTAGAATCTTAGCGACAGGCGGGACATTCACACATCCTGACCACGCGCCAGTGCTACACTCTCTTTTTAATGCCAAATTCATTGAGAGTACAACAGAGAATGATGCAGCATACTTACTCTCTTCAGATAGGCAGAGTAGTAAGGAACACTGGGTTTTTATCGATGGAGAGTTTTCTAAAATGAACTTCGCTGACTCGAGTGTTAAACAGCTTCCATATATTGCACCATCCTCCTTTGGACCTCCAGAGCGAGCATATGATCACAAGCAAAGTGATTTTCATGGAGTAGGTATTCACCGAACAGAAAATGGATCAAATGCTTTTATCACGTGGCAACCAGGAAAGTTGTACTACCAGCATGGTTATGAGGAGCATAAACAGCTGTTTCTAAATGTAATGAATCATATTGAACCTCGATCAATAATTAAGACGAATGCGGCTAGTAGTGTTGAGGTGTTTATAAACCGTACAGGTAACGGAGAGTATTTATGTCAGGTTCTCAATTTATCTGGATTTAATGGCGTCACATATATGGAACCCATTCCAATGGAGAGTATTCAAATACAGTTGAAGCTTGAAGAAGTTCCAAGTAAGATTATCGATTTAAATCACAAAGGAGAGATCGCCTTTGAGACTAGTCATGGTGATTCAACCATCACATTTCAAGTGGATCAGCTTCAAAGATATGAAGCCTTTGTTATAGAAATGAGCAAGCAGTAAATGGAGGTGAAGTGATGGACGTTCAACCTTATCAAAAAGATCCTGATTTTTGGAAAACTAGATTTCGTCTGATTCAACCTAACATGAGAAAAGTTGATGCGATTGATCTAGATGTAGAAGAAATGATTGATGAAGTAAAAGAGTATGGAGCAAATGCTATTTTGGTTAACGGTGGAGGTATTGTTGCTTGGTATCCAACAACAAATGCCTATCAGAAAACGAATGAATTCATGCAAGGAGATTTTTTAGGGAGTGTGATTGCTTCGGCCCATAAAGCAAATATTAAGGTGTTAGTAAGGATGGATGTAAGTAAAAGCTATTCTCATTTATTAGAATCGCATCCTAATTGGTTTAGAAGAGATGCTGCCGGAGATGTTGTTAAGCATTGGGAGATGTTAACTACCTGTCCGACTGGTCCCTTTTGGGAGGATTATAACTTCCGCGTGTTAGAAGAGTTGTTAAACAAATATCCAGTTGATGGAATCTTCTTTAATGCCTTTAATTATTTACGATGTAGTTGTAAGCGTTGTCAAAAGTTATTCAAAGAAAAGACAGGGTTCGATTTGCCTATAAAAGAGGACTGGGACAATCCAGCTTGGCGAGCTTTTGTGCATTATCGCTATGAACGTCATGCAGATTACAATCAACGACTAGCGGAATTTGTAGATGTAGTTTCACCAGGGACTGTGCTTACGATTGATACAAATGTTACATCGGATTCCTACAAAGGCATTCGTGAAAGTGGATGGCACACAGTGAATTTTGCAGAGAGTAATGGCTGTATTACAAGTGAGGCATTTAACTTCGTGGATCGGCCATTTCCTAAGTGGAACTATTGGGTTGGTGAAGAAGTCAAAATTGGCAACCACATTAAACAAACGTCCATCATCCTAAGTTACTCAAAATCGATCTTTAGCCGCAGAGCAGCACAGCCAAGCCATACAGTTTGGGTATGATTTAATGCAGATTGCAGCGAATGGAGGCGCGCCATTTGTAGCACTAAGTGGGACCTTCGAGCAGGACGATAAGCAAGCTCTACCTATTACTAAAAGGATATACAACTATTTAAAGACATTTGAGCAAGAATACAACGATATGAAGCCAATGGCAGATGTCGCGATTATTTATTCTCAACGAACCGCAGATTACTACGGCAAAGACAATCCAGCAGAGCGTTGGCAAGCGCATTATCGCGGCATGTACGAAATCATGGCAGAGAGCCATATTCCTTTCACTGTGCTTCATGAAGGGTGTTTATCTATTGAAAAGTTGCAACCTTATTCATGTCTCATCCTTCCAAATGTTGCAGCACTTAGTGATGAGGAAGCTTCATTACTAGATAGATATGTCAATTCAGGTGGTCACATCATCACAACCTATGAAACAGGTCTTTACGAAAGTGAAGGACAGCGAAGGTCGGAGCAGGCCTTAAAGTGTGTAGGCAGAGAGGTAGGAGAATCTGTGCAAAACACATACACGTACTTGGCGGTTCGCGATCAAACATTAATAGAAGATTACCCAGACACAAGTGTAATGATGTTCACGGGAGATTTTTTAGAAACAGTTGAGAAAAAAGGTCATGCCAAATTAGTAAGTGAGGACTTATTTGGTATACCAAGTGTACGAAACACAACGCCTGAATTCGCATATTGGGACGAAGTATCTGATTCTTCTGGTTTGATGATCCATTCATATGGAAAAGGCAAGGCAGCTTATCTACCGTGGAGTCCTGACAAACTCTATTATTTGATGGGCATACACGAATATAAGTCGCTAATCGACGGCTTAGTCAAACGTTTTTGTGGGTCCTTGACGATGAAGTCTAATGCTCCTGGAGGGGTTGAATGCCTTCTCGCTAAAAGAAAATCAGGTGGGTACCTTATCCATTTGCTAAATGGCGTTGGAACACAAGGCAAGCCTTTAACTGAAACAGTTCAGATAGCAAACATTCAATTAAAGATAAAAGGTAATTTTACATCAGCACGATCCTTAACAACTGGTGAGGACTGTTTCATTAAAAAAGAAGGAGAGTACTCATCGGTGATCGTTAATAGTCTAGGTTTATTCGAGGCGATCGTCATTGAATAGAGGTGTTTTTATTAATAAAAATATAACGAGTTGGGAGTGATGAAGTTGGAGCAATCGCTTAAAACAAATAGTAGGGCAGCAACACCTTATAATAGAAATTTGTGGAATAGAATTGTCTCTCACAAATGGATCTATCTTCTGTTGTTACCTGGATTGCTATATTTTCTAATCTTTAGAATCGCGCCAATGTGGGGTCTACTAATTGCTTTTAAGGATTACAATGCCTACGTTGGATTTTGGGGCAGTGAATGGGTAGGGCTACAACATTTCAGAGAATTATTTGGCAGTACAAATTTTTATATTATGCTTCGAAACACGTTTGTTATTAATATTCTTAGCTTAGTATTTTTCTTCCCTTTGCCAATTCTTCTAGCGATTATGTTAAATGAAGTACGCCATGGTCTATTTAAGCGTATAAATCAGTCCATTGTCTATTTACCCCATTTTCTTTCCTGGGTTGTAGTCGCAAGTTTGACTGCGTTTATGTTATCGACGGATATCGGTGTCCTAAATAAATTAATTCATGCACTTGGGTTTGATCGAATTTCTTTTATCAAACGCTAACTATTTTTGGGGAATCATCACCGTTCAAAATATATGGAAAGAACTTGGTTGGGGAACAATCATCTTCCTAGCGGCGATCGCCGGTGTTGACCCATCAAGGTATGAAGCTGCTGTCATTGATGGAGCAAGTCGTTTTCGTCAAATTTGGCATATTACTCTTCCTGCCATTCGGCCAACAATCATCATCCTACTCATACTTCGCTTAGGTAATATGGCTGATGTTGGTTTTGAACAAATATTGTTGATGATGAATCCACTTGTTATGTCTACCGCGGAAGTATTTGATACGTATGCCTATACTCACGGTATCTTGCAAGGTCAAATTAGTATTGGGGTTACCGTCGGAATGTTTAAGGGTGTTGTTGGACTCGTATTAGTTTTGAGTGCTAACTACATCGTCAAACGAATGGGGCACGAGGGGATTTATTAATAAAAAAAAATCTTAAGTAAGGAGGGATATGTTTTGAGCTTTGTGACATCAAAAAAGATGACAATAGGTGATTGGATTAACTACAGTTGTCTTATTCTAATCTCGGCAATTAGTATTTTCCCTTTCTTGTATGTATTCAGTGTTTCTTTTACCGATCCGGAAGTATATGTACCACTTGGATTTTACTTATTTCCAGAGAAGTGGTCGCTTGATGCCTATATTTATATTCTGCAAACAAATAGTTTCATCAATGCACTAAAAAGCACCTTGTACGTGACGGTTGTTGGGACCATCCTTAATGTGATTGTATCGTTCTCGATGGCTTACGCACTAACAAAGAAGAATATGCCTGGTCGGAAATATATTCTTGGCATTGTGATTTTCACGCTTGTATTTAATGCAGGCATAGTACCCAACTATTTGTTGATAAGAGAATTAAATCTAATCAATAGTTACTGGGCATTGATTTTAATGGCCTTAACGAATGGTTGGAGCATTATCGTCATCAAAAGCTTTATGGATTCCTTGCCACCTGAATTGGAAGAAGCAGCAAAAAAATCGATGGAGCGAATGATATGGGTGTATTCCTAAGAATCATTATCCCTTTATCCATGCCGGCGATCGCTGCCTTTACTCTTTTCTTTGCAGTGGCTCATTGGAACACGTATTTTAATGCATTAGTTTATCTAACTGATTCTTCAAAATGGACCTTACAGGTTTTGGTGAAAACACTAGTTATTGATTCAGACTCCAACGGAATAAACACAGGTGGAGATGAAAGTGTGGTACCTCAAGAAACGATTCGGATGGCTTCTATTGTCTTATCGATGCTTCCTATCTTAGTTGTCTATCCGTTCTTACAGAAATATTTTGCTAAAGGGGTGATGCTGGGATCGGTAAAGGGTTGATAAGCGGGAAGGTGAACGGACATTTTTTGCACATCTATGAACGAGTCAATTAATGTCTGTCCTTATCTAGTGAAGAGTAGATTAAACTTTACGTAAGAGGATGGATCATTTAATCACGAAAAAGGGAGGAAGTTTATATGAGAGAGGCTTTTGGAAAAAAGGTCGTGTTGGGGGTTAGCTCACTACTTACGTTCTCCATTTTAGTTGCTTGTAATAATAGCGCATCTGATCCAGTAGATAGTGAAGGTCATAGTGCTTCGGATGAGCCTCTAAACATTCAGATGTTTGCAGGTTTATACAATGAATTGCCTGAAATGGACAATGAATTTTGGACAGAATGGCAGGAGCAGACAAATACACAATTAGATATTGAGTGGGTCCCATCTGGTGATCTCGATACGAAAATGGATTTAGTTCTAGCTTCGGGTGATCTACCGGAAGTGCTCTCTGCACCTAATACTCGTCCGCCGCTAATCAATGCGATAAAAAACGGTGCGTTTTGGGAATTGTCAGAGTTCCTTGGTGATTATAGTGATTATCCAAATCTCAAAAACAACCTCGCAGAAGATTGGCAGAAATACTTGTCTGTAGATGGGGAGCTATATGGTTTACCTCGCTCCCGGTCAAGGATGGATATCGGTGTAAAGATACGGAAGGACTGGCTTGATGAATTAGATATCCCGGTCCCAACGACCATAGATGAATACCATGATGCGTTAAAGCAAATTGTTGAGGAGGATCCGGCTGGCAGCGACACACTTGGGTTAATTGGTCACGGTACAATTGTTGCAGATGGAACGGATGCTTTTGCGGCTGCATTTGGAGCATTGGAACCGCACTTTAATGATGAAGATGGGTTAGTACCAAAGCATTTAACTCCAATGTATACAGACATGGTGGAGTGGTTCAGAGAATTATATGCTGACGGATTATTAGCTCAAGAATTTTCTGTTATGAAACTCACTCAAGCTGAAGAATTATATAAAAGTGGTAGGGCGGCGTCCTATGCAAGAAGTATCTGGTGGGATAAGGAATATGAAGATGCTATCTCAAGAACTCAGGATGACCCAGAAATCGTCAACCTAGCATTGGAAGGTCCAGGTGGAGTAGGTGTCAATCTCGCAACGGGTGTGTCCGGAGGGTATTTTATATCTAAAAAGGTCCCAGAAGAAAAAGTGATCAAAATCCTAGATTATCTTGAGCACACTGCCTCTGAGGAAATTACAGACTTGGCTTACTATGGAATTGAGGGTGTTCATCATGAAATTGAAGATGGACAGAAGGTACTAAATGAGTTAGGCGAAAATCAAATTAACACGACGAGCAAAGGGGCAGGTGTCCTAGCTTATGCCAAATGGGGTAAGGTGGAAAGTGCATCAGGCAGTAAAGAATATAACGATAATAAGAAACAACAAGTGGAACACTTTGATGAAATAGGAACCATTGATCCGATGACAGGTCTTCATTCAGACAAATGGCTTACAGAGTGGGCAAAGCATACGAACGAATGGGATACGATGGTGACAAGAGTTATTGTAGGTCAAATAAGTATGGATGAATACAAGGATTATATCGAATCAATCACTGAATCTCCGATAATGATGGAAGCGTTTGCGGAATTAGGTGAGGAGTATAGAGTGTTTAATCAGTAGCTTAGATTTTCGAGCCGGGGCCATTTGTGGCTTCGGTTTATTAAAAACAAGACGTAAGTACCATTCAAAAAGGTTATAGGAGGATTAAAATGACCGATTCAAAAGAAGAATTATGGTGGAAACAAAACGCACGAGTGATTCAACCTAATTTGCAAGTGAAGGATACCGGAAAAATTGATCCTGATAGATTAGCAAATCAGCTTTATGAGATGGGAGCAAATACAGTCGTATTTAATGTTGGTGGAATTTATGCTTGGTACCCTACAAAAGTTTCGAACCACACACTTAATGAATACCTTCCAACGAGTCAAGATTTGTTAATGAACATGATTAAGGCAGTCCATAAAAAGGGGATGCGTTTTATTGCTCGGTTTGATTTCAGTAAAGCAGAGGATACAGTTTTCTTGAGGAATCCGCAATGGTTTGTAAGAGATCAGGATAGCAAGCCTCAAGTGATAGGTTCTCATAGGCCAGGCAATTGGTCCTTACTTATGTCAACCTGCATAAATGGAGCCTACCGCACAGATGAAGTCGCGATCCCTGTCATAAACGAGGTCTTATCCAAATACCCTATAGATGGAATCTTCCTGAATAATCCTGGCTATATCCCATGTTATTGTGATTCATGTAAACGAAAATACGTCACGTTGTATGGAGAAGAGCTACCAGAAGAGAGAGTGAAGTTCCACCCTGAATGGGCTACAAAGTGTATGGAGGATAATATTGATCAATTATATAGTAAGATAAAACAAAGAAATCCTGATATGCCATTAATCTTGTATTATAATCTGTATCGCGACAGCTTGTACGACCGTGTTAAAACGGCGGATATGCTGTGTACAGAGCCTCAAGATATCTTGTCATTAGGATCAAAAAATATCCCGGAATTTTGGAAGCCGGCACTAAGTATTAAATTAGGTCGTTCACTTGAAGATTATCCTAATCCTTTTGGTATTGTTCATTCAAGCCCGGGCATGGATTGGAGACACACAGGATTACCACCGGCAGAGTACCAATTTTGGTTGTGTCAGATTCCTGCAAACGGAGGTCAAATTTGGCATTCTCTAACTGGCATACCTGATACAATTCACGATAAACGTATACTAGATGTCGTGACTGAGCACAACGATATGGTGAAAAGAGTGGAACCTTTAATGGATGGGGCTGAGAGCTATAATGAAGTAGCTTTGGTTTGGAATGCTGCTCCTTCAGGTGAAGGATGGGCAGATGGATTATTAGAAAGACAAATCTCATTTGACGTATTACTTCCAGAACAGGTAGAGCAACGAGAACTCAGTAAATACCGTGCCATTGTTATACCTGAAAATCTTCAATGGACAGAAACTCTTCTCAAGTCATTAATGTCTTATGCAGCAGATGGCGGAGGACTCATAGTAGAAGGGTTACCGAAAGGCATACATGCTTATGATCTTATCGGGATAGAACCTGAAACGCATGAAGGCGAAGAGTTAGTTGCTTCATATCTACGGTTTGAGAAGAATAGTAGAGCACTACAGAAAGGGTTAGAAGAAACAGAGATCATCGCACATCGTGGCAAAGTAGTTTATGTTAAACCTCAAAAAGAGGTAGATGTATTGGCTACATTGGTTCCACCATTCTCTCCACTTGAAAGCGTAGGTGCTCCTCCGGAAAGAGCTTCATTATCTGTTGAAAGAACAGACATTCCACTGGTTTTGCATCACAAAATAGGAGAGGGAAGAGTGTTATTTCTCCCATTTTCACTAAGCATGCTTATCAATGAATTTCGTCTAAATGAGCATTATGTATTGTTAGATAATATTGTGGAATATGCAGTAGGTACTAGTTTAAGTATAAAGGTAAACCACGCTCCAGGCTTACAAGTTTCTGTTTTCAAACAAGAGAATGGCAATCTATTGGTCCATTTAGTGAACGGTGCTGAAGAAGACCTTTAACTAGAAACCTCCCCATCCACAATGTAGAAGTTAAAATAAGATCATCAGATTTGAAAGCGCTTACTAAAGCGAATGCGGTTATATCTGGTGAAAAACTACATGTTGGAAAGGAGGGTAATACACTAGTAATCCAAGCTACCTATATTAACAATATGGGAGGTTCTGTCTATATCATGAGGAACAGATTATCTGGAAAATCTAGAAATAGAGCTACTTACTTTAGGCGTCTAATTTGGCTAGTTTTTATTTGTGTGTGTATTCCGGTTGTATTGATTGGGAGTATTTATTATAAATTATCTGTGTCACATCTGACGGAAGAGTTAAAGTCACAGTATATGACTTCATTAAAATCAACTATGGATAGCACAGAAGACCGGTTAGCTACCATCGAATATGATTCGTTACATTTTTCCGGGAGTTTGATGGTACGTGAATCATTTTTTAGGGAGAGTTTTAAAAACGATTATGTTTATCATGGGAACTTATTAGATTCAATGCTTACACGTAAAAATGTAAACCCTCCGATTCAAGAGATGATTTATTACAATGATCAGTACCAAATCGTATTATCTACTGACTATGGATATGTACAAAAAAATAAATACTCTTATGATGCAGATATTGATAGAGGATTCTCTTTAAACAAGCAAGCAGGTTGGATGTACTTACCGGACGCAAGTAGTCGAGGATACATCTCGTATGTTCGGCTGCTCCCGGTAATCGGATCCGCACAAGCCCAAGGGGCTTTAATCACTCATGTTAAGGAAGAAGCACTATCTCAGGAATTTCAAAAACATAATGAATCTAGAGATTATCTTAATTACCGTATTATTGATTCGAGTGGTGTGGAGTTGTTTAGTTCGCGTAATGAAGGCATACGTGGACTGGATGTCTCCACTGACCCACTGTATAAACAAATATCAGACATTGAGTCAAGGTCCGGAATTGTATATGGGGAAGATGAAAATGGAAAGGCCACGTTATATCTTTTTAGTAAAACATTGCTTGACCGTGTCTATATCACATCATTAAGCGAAATAGCCATTTCGGAGCAGCTTGGATGGATTAAGTTTGTTATCTTATATACCGTTCTTATTTTTTTAGTCATTGGATTAATCATGTCTTACATCTGTTCTAGATTTGTATATAATCCGGTAGAAAGGCTGATTCAGCAAGGAAAAAAACTAACAGAAAAACAAAGTTTTCCTCAGACTTCATCAAATGAGTTTGAATATATAACGGAATGCCTTCACTATATGCATGAGCAAGCTGAATCTCTCAATAAACATCTAAAAGTAATCGAACCTAATATAAGAGATCAATTTATAGGCAAAGTCATAAAAGGGGAGATCTGGGACAAAGAAAGAATACAATCTGAATGCAAGACTCTCCAAATAGAGGAAGATCATATGTACACTGTCATTGTTGTTACACCAGAAAAGGCGTATAAGTTCTTACCAGAGGAATGGCCGCTGACCACATTTGCGATAGCTAATATTATGAAGGAGCTTCTTAATAAATATGAGCTTTGTGGTTACATTTCTAATGGAGATGGGATGGAAACCATTGCTTTAGTATATAGCAATGATCAACATGCAAATGGGTACATTAATCGAGATCGACTGAATCGTTTTGCTGAGCATACTTGTGATGAAGTGAAAAAGTGCTTATCTCTAAATGTTTCAGTAGGTGTTGGAAGCGAGTATTCAGGACTGAAAAAGACGTCTGAATCTTACCAGGAAGCCCTCCTAGCATTACAAAATCGAATGTATAAAACCTCTTCACCAATTAATTATTTTGATAGCAATGAGAACACAAAGAAGCAGACGATGTTTTTCTATCCAAGGGAACTTGAGTTAGAGATCGTAGATTACTTAAATAAAGGGGAACAAGATTTAACTGAACAGTCCTTAAAGAAGTTTGCTGATGTGGTAAGGGCTTCTGAATCTTATAATTTAATCTATCAGAGCTATCATGTTTTGTTATCCTCTATCATACGTTCGATAGAACAAAAAGGAATAGGACTACTCGAAATAATGGAAAATAATTGGTTTGATCAATTGAAAAGTAGGAAGACAACTGGTGAAATTGTTGATTGGTTTATTGAAGTTTTATTCCCATTATACTTTGACATTATAGAAGAGAATCAAAATCTTAGTGGACGATTAGCTGTTCAAAAAGTTTGGCAACATGTAAAAGAAAATATAGGTATAAACATTTCCCTAACTGAATGTGCTGAATTGGTAGGAATGAGTCCGTCTTATTTGAGTAGACTTTTCAGGCGTGAAACGGGCATTTCATTTGTTGATTATGTGAAACGATGCAAGGTGGAAGAGGCGAAAAAGCTGTTACGAGATAAAGATATGAACATTATACAAATTGCACAGACGGTAGGTTACTCAGAAAGAAATCTAAGTCGGGTGTTTAAAGATGCTGTTGGTATGTCGCCAGGACAGTTCCGATCAGATCATCGATAGATAGGCCAAAACTGAAAAAATCGGTAGGGGGGGGAATTAAGATGGAGTTAAATGGACCATTTTCAGTTATATATAAAGTATCCATATGGATAACAAAATTAGCCTATGTGAATATCCTTTGGGGTGTATTTTCCTTAGCAGGTCTAGTCATATTCGGAATATTCCAGCGACTGTCGCGATCTTTGCAGTCATTCGAAAATGGAAGAAAGGTGATACTGAGCTTCCAATTTTCAAGACTTTTTGGGGATTTTACAGGAGTGAATTTATGAAAAGTAATCGGCTTGGTTTCATTCTTTTTATCATAGGAATGATTTTATATGTTGATCTTCGAATTCTATATTTTTCCGAGGGATTTTTACAAATTCTCTATTATCCTATCTTGATTTTATTTTTCATATTCATTTTAATATGCCTAAATGTTTTTCCAGTCTATGTACATTATGAATTGAAAGCATTTCAGATCATAAAAACATCATTCATTAGAATAATCATAAATCCACTCTCTACATTATCTATGCTAGTAGGAACTATAGCTGTGATTTATTTTACTAACTTAATACCAGGTATCATTCCTTTTTATGGTGTTAGTTTATTGACTCTAGTATTAGTATGGTCATTCTTTATTACAATTAAAGAGGTGAAGAGAATGACCATAAATTGATAAAAAGGAAATTCTAATGAAATTGAATGGAAACTTGTCTTCTGCTCATCTTTTTTATATGTATTTATTTTCCTTAGAGATTATAAAGAATGAGAGTTATGGGAATTGAGAAATTCGATAGTTAATATAACGGTTCAAGATCCTGTCCAGGCAGGATTTTTTCTTTTTATATGGAAGAGTGTAATGAAGAGGGAAAAAATTATGGCAACTGACATACTAAAACAAAACAAACAAAGCTGGAATTGAGTAGCTCATCACTTTAATATCTTATCGGTAAAACCATATTGAATGCTATTACTTTGTATACGTACAAGAATAAAGTACAAAGCAAAAATAAATGCATAGGAATGAAGACGTCATGAAAGAACGACACACGACTAAAATCTTACTTAAACTCTGTTGTACTTTAGGCATTTTAATCATAGTGTTTTTTTTGGTACCACTATTTATTTGGTCTTATGCAAACAAAAACCCTGAAGTAACTCAATTAGAGCATAGCATGTCTCCAAATCAGAATAATGAAATTGAGATTGTTAAAATAGATGAATTCCCAGATCCTATTATTAGAATTAATTATGCCGACCAGTCTATTATGAAAACTAAAATCCCTCACGACATAATAGTTGATTGGATAAGTGAATATGAAGCGATCATTACTCTGAAAAGGTCGGGTAGGGAGCCAGATATCGTTGTTGTAGAATTTGAGAAATGATTGGCCTTTATTAAAAAGGAGGACGTAAATGAGTAACATTGAGTTTGATTTTCCTATAGTTGAAAAAACATATAAAGTCGTAGGGAAAAGAGATCTAAAATTATATATATTTGAGCCCACATCACAAGAAACTAAGCGACCCGCTATTCTATTTTTTAATGGAGGAAGTTTTAAAAAGGAACCAAAGTCACCCGTTCAATTTCAGCATCAAGCCGAATATTTTTCTTCTTTAGGTATGGTTGCAATATGTGTTGATTACAGGAATGGGGCTGATATGGGGTTCTTACCAACTCAAGCTATTAGTGATGTTAAATCAGCTGTGCGATACGTTAGGCGGAATTCGGAAGGTTTAAGAGTGGATCCTAACAAAGTAGTCGTATGTGGTTCGTCAGCGGGTGGATATATTACAGTTTCTGCAATTACGTTCAATGATCTAAATGACGACAACCAATATGAAAATCATAATAAAGACCATGTTCCAAGTTATTTAATTATTTTTGCCGTTGGAATGGATGGTATTGATATCATGGCAAGAAGGTATCCTCAGTTACTCTACAAGGCTAAAGAAATTTCTCCGATTCACAACATTAAAAAATGTTTACCGACTACATTATGGCTTTGTGGTACAGGTGACGACTTATATGTGCAGAATAAAAAGTTTATTAACCTAATGAAACATGAAGGAAATGAGATAACTTTAAAAACATATAAAGGCATGGAACATGGCTTTTTTAATTATGGCAGACATCACAATGAGTATTTTAATCAAACAAAAGATGAAATGGAAACATTTTTAAGGGATATGCACGTCGTCTAGTAGAGATGTAATAACTCAATCTGATATACACCAAACAGCTAATGTAGGTGCATTAGTACAAATACTAGTTTATCATCCGGACTGTCTGAATGAACACTCGGGGTGACATGCCAATATACTTATTAAATTGACGTGTGAAATGGTTATAGTGTTGGAAGCCTACATTAAAAGCAACCTCAGATGCCGTTAAGTTTGTATGGGTAAGAAGGTACGTTGCTTGTTTAATTCTCATTCGATTAAGAGTGGCTACAATAGACTCGCCAGTATTTTCTTTGAAAACGTGTTGTAATCGGGAAGGAGATAGACCTATGCTATTTCCTAACTCTGTGATTTGGATGTTCTCATTCATGCGTGTTGCAAGGATATAAAGTACTTCCTCGACGCGAGGATCCAGCTTGCTATTTTTCTGCTTGGAATACAATAAAATAATTTCACGTAACGAGCTTAAACACAATTCGTGCCATAGGTGACCTTGTTCACGAAAATCAGAGAGTATACGTTTAAAAGCATCAAAGATACGATCCCTTAACACCTGTTGTTCAAAATGGTGTGTGATTAGATCGTCCTGTGGCAATACGTTCGTATCAGCAAAGCTGTTACTAAAATGTACCCAAACAAACTCCCAACTCTTTTGTTTAGCTGTTCCGTATACATGCGGCACTCTTGGTCTTAGTAATGACAAATCACCAGCCCTTAAGTTTTTAATTTGTCCCCCGGCGTTTATATACCCTTCCCCGCCTAAAGTAAAGGTCATTAACCAATCATCCATTCCCTCTA
>NZ_JAMQJY010000008.1 GCF_023703085.1 Alkalicoccobacillus plakortidis
TTTCTTATAACAAAAAAGGAATCATTTGGTCTGTCCATTTTAAATGTCTATCCACTTGCGATATTGCTCACGGAGGCAAATCAATTCGGAATTGTGAAAATAGCTATCGTCCTACTAATCTCTGCAGCAACAGTTTATTATCTTGAAGAGAAGTGGAAAAAAGCAGATTTTACAGCTATTCCATACGCATTTGCAGCATTTGCAGTGCTGTTAGGAAATGTGGAGACCATTGTTACGGTTCTTCTATTAGTAGGATTGGCATTCGCAGGAAAAGCTGCGGGTGTTCATTATATTGGTTGGTCTTTTATTCAACACAAGAGAGTGAATACGTATCAAATCATTAGTACAATACTAGTAGCAGCAGCCAGCTTGCAGCTGCGTTCTGATACATCAATTGGAACAGAACTAGAGCTCATTCTCGCTACTGTATTATTCGCCTATCTTGTTCTGTTATTTATCAAAGAACCGAGTAAACATGTCCGTTATATTAAGGGGCTTACTCTACTAGGTGGTTTTTATTATCCGTACTCTTTATTGCTTTCCTTATTGCCAGTTGCGGATGAATATATTGTATTCCTATACACCGTTCCTTTTATGGTACTGGTGAGCCTCTTATTACGCGTTGTTGCAAAAGAAGACTCCTGGCGACCGCCCGTTGAGATGGTTGCGGTGGTGCTTGGTTTTATTGTCATGAGTCTCTCTACTTTAGCGAATCAGACGTTGTATGGAAGTTTAACGTTAAGTATTTTGGCAGTACTTGCAATTCTGGTTGGATTTTATCTTAAATATGCTGCCTATTTTGTAACAGGTGTTGTAGCGTTATTGGTGAATACCTTATACGCTACGAGAACGTTTTGGTCGAGTATCCCTTGGTGGGTCTATCTCATGGCTTGGAGGAGCGATCCTCATTGGCTTTGCGACCTATCAAGAGCTGAAAAAACGTGAGGATGAGACAACTGTTAAAGAGCAGTGGAGTCAATTAATCAAAAGAATAAAAGGTTTCTTTACTCATTGGACTTAAAGAGACTTAAGAGCTATTCCTTACAGCCAAATAGGCTAATAGGGAATAGCTCTTTTTATGATGAAATTGAAAAAAATAAGGCGTAGTTATTAGCACAAGAACGCTTAAGTGACGAGCAAAAGCCTTTGTCCTACATATACTATCGTGAAAGGGGTGATCTCATGGAAGAGATTAAATTCTGGACAGAAGAAGAAGTAGAAGAAATCGAAGAAAAAGAAGATAAGAGAGATAAGAAAGAAAAAGAAGATAAGAGAGATAAGAAAGAAAAAGAAGATAAAAAGGATAAGAAAAAGAAGAAACACTGTAAGCATATGTACTGTTTACCAATTTGTCACATCAAACGTCCTGATAAGAAGTGTTGTAAAAAACATTGTTGTAAAAAACATTGTTGTAAGAAAAAACATTACAACAATGGAATCCAAACTTTCTTACGTACTATAAATAACGGCTTATAAAGGTTTATTGAAGTGCTTTGTGTTATGGCTTATCTAGAGCTAATTAATAACCATTCTGAACATAACAAATCGTTATGTTCTTTTTTTAGGTTTATTATCTAATTGTGTAGAAAGGAATGTTTGAGAAAGGTGTAGAATGAGTAGTAGAGGAGTGATTAGTGTGAGTGTTCCAAAACATATTGTATCAGCAGCCGCTATTGTTCTAAACGATAAAAATGAGCTTTTATTAGTGAAAAATCCAAGACGAGGCTGGGAAATGCCAGGTGGTCAAGTTGAGGAAGGAGAATCGATTAAAACCGCAGCTATTCGTGAAACAGAGGAAGAGAGCGGGATCATCATTGAGGTCACAAAGTTTTGTGGCATTTTTCAAAATGTAGAGAAAAGCATATGTAATACCTTATTTTTGGGGAAACCTATTGGTGGCGAATGTCGCACATCCATTGAGAGTGAAGAGGTTGGTTATTTTCCTCTAGAACAAGCACTTGATATGGTAAAATGGAAGAACTTCAGACAAAGAATTGAGCTTTGCCTTGCTAATCAAGAAGAGCCTTTTTTTATACCTTTTTAAAAAGAAACAATGAGGAAGTGAAAACATGAAAAAACGAATTGCAATCGATATGGATGAAGTGATGGCGGATTTTATTCCAAAGCACCTATCTCTATACAATCAAGAGTACAAAGATACTATTACCATTCAAGATTTAAATGGATGTACACTAGAATCATTACGACCCGAGTTAGAAGATCATATAAAAGCATACATAAAAGAACCAACTTTTTTCCGCGATCTTGAAGTGATGAAAGATAGCCAACAGGTTATAGAAGAATTAACTCATTCATATGAAGTGTTTATTACAACGGCTGCAATGGAATATCCAACCTCATTCACAGCAAAATATGATTGGTTGAAGCAGCACTTCCCGTTTCTAAGCGATATGAATATTGTGTTTTGTGGCAACAAAAGCATCATCAAGGCTGACTATTTAATTGATGATAATGCTAGACATTTTAAAACCTTTTCTGGACAAGGCATCTTATATTCTGCACCTCATAATATTCACGAGACAGGTCATGTTCGCGTGAATGATTGGCAGGAAGTGCACAGTTACTTTTTAACAAACAACTAATCTCAAAAACGGAGCTGATTCGTATGACAATTAAATTAGATATGGTAGGCATTGTGGTTAAGGACATGAAAACATCCCTGGACTTTTATCGTACACTCGGCTTTGAAATACCCGAGAGCTTAAATGATGAGCCTCATGCTGAAGTAGACCAAGATGGTGTCAGATTGGCTTTTGATACAGTTGAGGTTGCTACATCAGTCTATGGTTCATGGGATGAGGCAACAGGACATCGGATTGAATTAGCATTTTTATGCGATAGCCCTACTGAATTAGACAATCTATACAACCAGATTATCGAAAAAGGATATAAAAGCCACAAAGAGCCTTGGGATGCCTTTTGGGGACAACGATATGCAATTGTATGTGACCCTGATGGGAATTTGATTAGTTTGTTTGTATGATGAGTACTAGAAAGGAGGAATTCTTTTGAACGAATTAGCAACGAACTATTGGCGGGAGTTTTGGGGTAAAGAAGATCTTCCTCAAAGTGTGGACGCTGGTCAATTCGGTGATGATCCGGATTATTTAGCAGAGTTAGTTTTAAATGGGACAAAAACCGCAACTTGCTATGGGGCTATCTTTTATGAATTAGAAAAGAAAAGAATTCCTCAACCAGGTGACTACAGCATCATTCTCGACAGTACAGATTGTCCACTAGCTATTATTCAACTAACACGGGTAGATGTTGTTCCTATGAATGAAGTAACTGAGGCATTTGCGATTGCTGAGGGTGATGGATCATATAAGAATTGGTACGATATCCATAAAAGATACTTCTATGAGAAATCACATGAGGTAGGAATTGAATTTCAAGAAACGATGAATCTCGTTTGCCAAACCTTTGAGTTGATTGATGTAAAAGCGCAATCAAAAAGAAGAGGAGAGAAGGAATGAACTTCCTAAAAGTGTTCTATGATATCAGTAATTGGCTTGCAAAGGTCATGTATCTTCATTTTTTATGGGTTGCATTTACATTGTTAGGTCTCATTGTTTTTGGTATTACACAGCAACAACTGCTTTATGCTCAGTCATACATAAGTGGTATGACAAAGACTTTGATATTCCAATATATAAGACCTTTCTCTCAGCCTATAAAACTCAATTTAAGAAATCGAATGCATTAGGTTTTGTTTTGGTGCTGGTTGCACTTTTTCTATACATGGATCTCCAAATCTCACAGGATATCATTCAATCTTTTTATTTCCATGCTCTAATTCTCATTATTAGTTTTTTATGTTCAATTACAGCTATCTATCTATTCCCTATATTTGTAAGATACAATTTAACCTTTTTCTCTTATTTTAAACAGTCTTTATTTATTGCTTTGGCTAGACCAATGGAGACAATCGCAATTCTTGTTAGTTTTGTACTGCTGTATTTTGTATTTAGTTTTGTACCAGTTCTTTTCGTTTTTGCGGGTTCATCTCTTATAGCAACACCAATGGTTTGGTTTGCATATAGAGCTTGCTTACACGTAGAAGAAAAGAAAGTACATATCGGTGAAACGAAAACAGTTAAAAATTAAATGATCTTTCTACTGAATGTACACAATAACAGGATAAGAAGAAGAGAAGAAGCTATATGGAGTAGCTTCTTTTTTTTATGAATAAGGTCAATAACCCCTTACTTATAGGTAGAATTACCAATGTAATATACTACACATCACAATAGATATGACATATTGCTGAGGCTTCAAACTGCTTTAAATGTAAGCGATTTCAATAAAATATCAGATTTTAATAAATAGTTTGAGAATATCACATATTGATACAATTTCTCTTCAGGGCTACGATTGGAATAATTTAAAAGAAGGAGGAAATTGATGAGTTTACATACAGATGGTGTTCCCGATCAGAAAGCTGTCATGAAGACTAATATGAAAAAAAGTAAGCCTAAAAAGAATCGAAAGATCTTACAAAATTGGCAACTATACATTTTTATATTGCCGGCTTTTTTATATTTTTTCATCTTCCATTATATGCCTCTCTATGGATTGCAAATTGCATTTAAAGATTTTACTCCAGTAGCGGGTATTACTGGAAGCGAGTGGGTTGGTTTTAAACATTTTATACGTTTTTTTGAATCGTATTATTTTTGGGACCTCATTCGTAATACGTTAGGCATTAGTGTATATGAACTTATTGTTGGCTTCCCATTACCTATTATTTTGGCGTTATTATTAAATGAAGTAAAAGATAACTTTTTTAAGCGTTCTGTTCAAACGGTTACATATGCTCCTCACTTTATATCTGTTGTTGTTATTGCAGGTATGGTCATTGCATTTCTTTCTCCTGTTACGGGAGTAATTAATCATGGTATTCAATTTCTAGGTTTTGAACCGATTGCGTTTATGACTGATCCTGCTTGGTTTAAGACGGTCTATGTCTTTTCAGGAGTCTGGCAAAGTACAGGGTGGGGCACGATCATTTATTTAGCTGCACTTTCAGGGGTTGATCCTCAGCATCATGAGGCCGCCATTGTGGAAGGGGCTAATCGATTGCAACGTATCTGGCACATCAATATTCCATTTATCTTTCCGACCATGGTTATCCTGCTCATTATGAATGTAGGGAATATCATGGCTTTAGGGTTTGAAAAGATCTTGTTATTCCAAAATCCTCTGAATCTCGAATCTTCTAATGTAATCGCTACTTTTGTCTACAAAGCAGGATTATTAGATGCGCAATATAGTTTTGCTGCTGCGGTCGGTTTGTTTAATGCGGTTCTTAATGCAATACTACTAATCGTTGTAAACCAAATCGCAAGAAAAACGAGTGAGACAAGTCTTTGGTAGGGGGGATCAAACTTGAGCACAGCAATTAAAGAAACAAAAACAGATAAGTTGTTTAAAGGGTTTGTATATCTATGTTTAACTTTTGCTTTATTGGCTGTTATTTATCCTCTTATTTACATTATTAGCGCCTCAATCAGTAGCCCAAGGCATCCGTTAATACTGGCCAAATGTGGCTCTATCCAGTAGACATAACTTTTGCAGGCTACAATATGATCTTTCAAAATAGTGAAATTTGGCGAGGGTATTTAAATACTATTTTTTATACAGCTCTTGGTACATTTATTAACTTACTTGTGACTATTCAGCAGCGTATGCACTCTCTCGAAAGGATTTCTTTGGTAGAGGTTTTTTTACGGCAATGTTTGTCTTAACAATGTTTTTCAGTGGAGGTCTCATCCCTACTTACTTAGTCGTACGGGATCTAGGCTTAATTGATACGATATGGGCAATGGTTCTGCCGAATGCGGCTGCTGTATGGAACATTATTATTGCGAGAGTATTTTTCCAATCAACTATTCCAAGAGGTTTAGAAGAAGCAGCGACTATTGATGGAGCTTCTAACTTTAAGATGTTCATGAAGATCATATTACCATTATCAGCTCCAATTATTGCCGTAATGGCTTTATTCTATGGGGTTGGTCACTGGAATGGTTATTTTAATGCCTTGATCTATTTGTCAGATCGAAATTTGTATCCGCTTCAAATGGTGTTGAGAGAAATTCTTGTCTTAAATGAAATGTCCTCTAACAACACTGGAATGACTGGAGAAATGGCAGAAGCCTTACACAGTAAACAACAGCTTTCAGCAATTGTTAAATATGGAGTTATGATTGTATCCACATTACCTATTATTATCGTCTATCCGTTTTTACAACGTTTTTTTGTTAAAGGTGTGATGATAGGCTCATTAAAAGGGTAGACCATTATTTATTTCAAATGGAGGTGAGCTAAGCAATTCGCAGAGGTGATTGTTAAGGCTTAGTGGTAGACCAAAAATAGAGAGGGGATAAGGCATGAAAAAATCATTAAAACTTTGTTTAACAGCGGTTGGTTGTCTAGGATTAATAGCGGCATGTAGTTCAGATGAGGCAGGTACTGATGGCAATTCTTCGACGTCAAATCCTGATGTTGAAGTGAATAAAGAGGGGTTTCCAATTGTTGATGAGAAAATAACAATATCGTTAATGGCCCCTGGAACTGGACTGGCTGAGTGGAAGGATATGCCTACCCTACAGGAATATAGCGAAATGACTAATATCGAATTTGATTATACAACTCCTCCTATGAGTGATTTTTCAACAAGATTAAATTTATCATTTGCTAGTGGTGATGTAGCCGACATTATTTATGGAGCGGGAACGGGGAACTTAACTCCAGGTATGGAAGTAGACTATGGCAAACAAGGTATCTTAATCCCGTTAGAGGAATTGATTGCGGAATATGCGCCAAATATCCAAAGTCTTCTAGATGAAAATCCGGATATCGCCAGATCGATAACCACAGTTGATGGACATATTTATTCATTGCCTGTCATTAACCAACATCCTCATTCAGGTTGGTCAGTACCGATGTGGTATAACGGGGCATGGTTGGATGCTCTTGGAGTCGAGGAAGTTCCAAAAACAACAGATGAGCTTTATGAGCTATTAGTAAGATTTAAAAATGACGATCCTAATGGAAATGGACAAAATGATGAGATTCCATTACTAGATGTACAAATGAATAGTACTCGTTTGGCATTTTTAGGTGCATTCGGTATGAAGGCATGGGGTGTTGAGGAAGTTGATGGAGAGATTCGTTACGCTCCACAAACAGAGAATTATAAAGAATATTTATCCTACATGAATAAGCTTTATGATGAAGGTTTATTAGATCCAGAGACGTTTTCTCAATCTGATGAACAGAAAAAAGCAAAAGGCCAAGAGAATAGACTTGGATTATTCCCGGATTGGTTCTCATTTTTTACAACAGGTGAAACAGAGGAAGAGGCAACAAATAATCCTATGTTCCATCCATTATCTAGCCCTATAACTGATGAGCCACTAATTCCTATAAATCCAGGAATTACTAGAGGAACATTTGCCATTACAAGTAATAATGAGTATCCAGAAGCTTCTATTCGCTTGGGTTGATTATTTCTACTCACAGGAAGGCTCTGAATTCTTAAACCAGGGACCAGAGGGTTACTTATATGAAATCGACGAGAATGGCGATAGAGTTGACCTTGAACTACCCGCTCAGTTTGAAAGTTCAGAGGATTACCGAGGAACGTTAACTCCTGCATACGGTATCCCAACACCAACTATAGTTACTCGTGTTGAAGGAGTCGAGATATCAGAATTTGACAAATTTCTAGACGATGAAACAGCTGAAAAGGTAGATGCTTTTGGAGAAGTACCAATTCCTTTGCTTTATTTAACAAGTGAAGAACAGGAAATTGTAAATACAATTGAAGTCGATCTTCAGTCGTATGTTGAGCAATTAGAGGCTAGGTTTATAACAGGTGTTGAGCCTATGTCAAACTGGGACAAATATGTTGAAACGATTGAAAGCATGAATATTGAACAATACATTGACATTTATCAAGAGGCTTACGATCGTTGGGCTAGTAGTTAATTTGATGTAAGAAGAGCTCGTATCATACTTGATGCTAAGTAGAATACGGGCTTTTTCATTTATCTATTCTTGATTGAATAGCCACATTCATACTTAGTTAAAGGAGAATAACATGACAAAAGAGCAAGAATTATTAGATGTTGCCAATGGAGTTCATAACTATAGTAACGAAAAGAAATGGATTGAACCAAAAGAGAAAATTCTTCTAGAGCAACTTGAATGGTTCAAGGATCAAAAGCTAGGATTAATGATGCATTGGGGACCCTATTCTCAGCTAGGTTTGGTTGAATCATGGGCATTAAGTGATGATGATGCAGAATGGTCAAGGGAGGATATTGATTGGGAATCAGATATGAAGACGTTTAAGCAGCAGTATGTAGATCTTAATAAAACCTTTAATCCACTGCGTTTTCAACCTGAAGAATGGGCAGATTTAGCAAGTGAGAATGGGTTTAAGTATTTGGTTTTTACTACAAAACATCATGATGGTTTTGCCATGTGGGATACAAAAACAACTGAATACAAAATAACAGGCAAGGATTGTCCGTTCCACACAAATAAGAATGCAGATATATGTAGGCAGCTATTTGATGCGTTTCGAGCAAAAGGTCTTCCTATCTCGGCTTACTTTTCTAAGGCAGATTGGCATGTTCCATCGTACTGGGCTCAAAATCAAGAACGAGTAGAGAACATGTGGCGTGGACCTAGCTACAATCCTTTGGAGAAACCAGAGCTATGGGATGAATTTGTACAGTTCTCACATAATCAAATGCTTGAACTGTTAACCGAGTACGGAAGAATTGAAATGCTCTGGTTAGACGCAGGTTGGGTTGCAGCGAAAAACAATCAAGATATTCGATTGGGTGAAGTTGTAGAACAAGCAAGAAAGACACAGCCCTGGTTACTTACAGCGGATCGAACGGTTGGTGGGCCATATGAAAATATTATAACGCCTGAACAAATGGTACCTAAGGAGCCAATTGATGTACCTTGGGAGAGTTGCATTACGATGGGCAGTGCCTTCTCATTCCGTTATGAAGATCAATACAAAACGGGGCAAGAGCTCGTTCATTTATTAATTGAGATCGTGGCTAAAGGTGGAAATCTAGCATTAAATGTCGCGCCTCAGCCTGATGGTAGGTTGCCAAGAGGAGCCATTGCAAGCATGAAAGAACTTGGCTCATGGTTATCATTATTTGGTGAGGCCATTTATGGTACAAGAACGATTGCCCCCTATTTCAAGAGTAACGTTGCATTCACCAGAAAAGGGGAGACAGTGTACGGCTTTTATTTAATTGAAGATGATATGAATTCTGTTCCACACGAGATCACCATTCCTTATAGTGGAGCTGTAGATCAAATAGATTGGTTGGATGTGCAAGAGAATCTATCATTCAAAAAGTCTAGTGAAGGGCTTTCCGTTCAGCTTCCTCGTTTAGAGAGAAACAAAAAAGTATCTTATGCATATGTATTTAAACTTACTTGAAGTAAAAGGAGTTGTTTAACTTGCAGTTCATAAAAAGGTGTATCAATTATGTAGGATCATTGATTCAGAAGGATTCTTTTGATGTAGGTGGTTGGAGGGCAATCAGAGCCAATTATAAGAGTCCAGACGAATACGATTATAAAGATACTGAGATGTACGCAATTGACGTGGGGGATCTACTCATTACATCTGGCGAAACCATTTTCTTAGAGACTGAAGTTATACTTCCTAATGAGTTCAAAGATCACTCTGTTGGACTTGAGATTAAGGTGGGTCAGCATGGAATTCCAACAAATCACGAAGGCTTAGTCTACCTAGATGGAGTACCGTATCATGGGATCGACCGCAATCGAAGCTTTGTTCTTTTTCCTAAGAATAATAACCAAGGTAAAAATAAATATCATGTAAAAATTGAACTCTTTAACCCAACTGCGCAAGTTGTAGATCAATTAAATTATCAAAATGAACCAGCAGAGTTTGCTCCAGCACCACTTTATTTGCTAGAGAGTAAATGTATCAGTCCAAATCAAGCGTTAGAAAGTCTTTTTTACACTATGAAAGTTTATTTGGAATCAGCCCTATTGTTGCGAGAAGATGACCTAAACAGATTGAAGATCGTTAAAGAGTTAACACAGGTAAAGGACTGGGTTACCAATACTTCGGAAGAGGTACTGTTACACGATTCAAATAAGGTGCGCGAGAAGGAAACCGAATTAATTCAGAATCTACAAGACCTCGATAAGAATCAAAGAGGAACCTTACATATGGTTGGTCAGTCCCATATTGACTTAGCATGGTTATGGCCAAAAAAAGAGGCAGTGAGAAAAACCAGTCGAACATTTTCTACAATGAGCACATTACTAGATCAATATGAAGGCTTTAGTTATGCACAAAGTCAACCTCAAGCCTACGATTTTATAAAAGTACATTACCCAGATCTTTATCAAAGAGTGAAAAAGCATATCCGTGACGGACGTTGGGAGATCGTTGGTGGGATGTGGGTTGAGCCTGATTTGAATATTCCTTCAGGAGAGTCATTAGTCAGGCAGCTACTTTATGGAATGAAATTCTTTAAAGATGAATTTGAGGTGAAACCACGTATTGAATGGTTACCAGATACATTCGGCTACTGTGCATCCCTTCCTCAATTATTAAAGAAATCAGGACTGGACTATTTCATGACCACCAAAATGAATTGGAATGATACCAATCAGTTCCCACACGATCTTTTTTATTGGCAAGGAATTGATGGGACAACTATCCTTTCCTACTTAAATCATGGAATAAATGAGCATACACATCCTAAGGAGATAAATGAGCATTGGAGCAGTTATAAACAAAAGACAGTTCACGCCGAACAGATGCTTCTCTATGGGCACGGAGATGGTGGAGGCGGAGTGACAAAAGAGATGCTTGAGTATGTAGAGCGCTCAGCTAATTTACCTGGATTGCCAACGACTTCACATAGTACTGCCCATCAATTTTTTGATGGGATTGATGAAGCAAATCCAGATCTTCCTATCTGGGTAGGGGATTTGTATCTTGAATTGCATAGAGGAACGTACACAACACATGCAAGAAACAAGCGATGGAATCGAAAAGCAGAAGTCTTATATCGTGATGCAGAAATTTGGTCCAGTCTTGCCAATGCTTTTACAAAGATTAAGGTGTCAGCTGACTTAGAAGAAGGTTGGAAACAGTTACTGTTTAATCAGTTCCATGACATCATTCCTGGCACATCCATTCCAGAGGTCTATGTAAAATCAGAAGAAGATTATGAGCAAATCTTTTCTATGGGCGAAGACATAAAACAAAAATCGATCGATACTCTTGTCCAGGAAATCAATACAAAAGGAAACGGTAAACCAATTATCATTTTTAATAGTTTATCGTGGGACAGGTCTGAGGTTATAACGGTAAGAGCAGGCATAGAGCTTCTAAATCTTGATGTGTATGATGAGCAGGATCAGTTGTTAAAAAGTGATGTGAACCTGATTGCAAATGATCAGGTAGAGCTTTCTTTCTATATTTCGGACATTCCACAAATGGGTTACTGTACAGTTTGGTTACGACCGAGAGCAGCAGAAGTTCAGGATCAGGAAGTACCGAGCTTTAGTGGGAAGTGGGAAACATCGTTTTATAAGGTTGAATGGAACGAACATGGAGAGCTTTCTAGGTTATTTGATAAGAAAGCTAATCGAGATGTGTTGAAGGAAAAAGAGTCAGCCAATCAGTTTCAAATGTTTCATGATCAGCCAACCTATTGGGATGCCTGGGACATCGACCCACGGTTTGCTCAACAGGAAGTCGAAAAGCCCAAACTACTCTCAGTAGAAGTCATTTTAAATGGAAAGACTAAAGATCAACTTCGATTTAAATGGAAGATATCAGGTTCAGAAATTGAGCAAGATCTTCTATTCTATCATCATTCTGCAAGAATTGACTTTAAAACAAAGGTTAGATGGTATGAAGATCATAAGCTTTTAAAGGTTGCCTTTCCGGTTGATATTCAAACTAATAAAGCTACTTTTGAAATTCCATTTGGAGCGATAGAAAGAGCGACTCATTCTAATACAAGCTGGAAAGGGCGCAATTTGAAGTGTGTGGACATCGTTTTGCAGATTTATCTGAGGGGAACTTTGGTGTAAGTCTCTTGAATGATTGTAAGTATGGTTATGACGTTAAAGGAAATACGCTCCGTCTATCTCTTCTAAGGGCACCTAAGTGGCCAGATCCTCATGCAGATCAAGGAGAGCATGAATTTACGTATTCGCTTTTACCACATGAAGACAATTGGATTGCAGCCAAAGTAACACGTCAGGGCTATGAGCTTAATCATCCAATCACATATGTACTTACAGATAATCATGAAGGGCAGTTGCCTACTAAGCAAAGCTTTATTCGTGTTGCTGCTAAACATACGATCTTAGATACGGTAAAACCTTCGGATGACGGAGAAGGTATTGTGTTGAGAGTTTATGAATCTAGTGGAAGTAGAGAATCTCTCGATATTTACATCAACGACTCTATAAACGAAGCGTATGAGACAAATTTATTGGAGGAAGAAACTTCAGCACTTACTATCGTTGACCAGACGTTATCCACCGCTGTAACTCCATTTGAAGTAAAAACAATCAAAGTAAATGAGGTAAAAGTTGACTAAATGAAGAGGTGAGCGTTTTTCATGAAATTTAAGGACCCATTCATTCCAATTGATGAACGAGTAGAGGACTTACTATCGCAGATGACTTTAAAAGAAAAAGTTGGTCAACTTAATCAAAAGATGTATGGCTTGCATGCTTATACAAAAACGATAAGTGGTATAGAACTAACAGATGCTTTTAAAGAAGAGGTGAATTTTGGTGATGGAATTGGCGCCATTTATGGACTTTTTCGATCCGATCCTTGGTCTGCTGTAACGTATAAAAATGGAATTCCAACAGAGGAAAACGCTAAGGTTTCAAATGATGTGCAGCGTTATATCATTGAAAATACAAGACTAGGCATTCCTGTACTATTGTCCGAAGAATGTCCACATGGCCATCAAGCATTAGATGGAACAATGATTCCCACAAACTTGGGGGCAGGATCAACCTGGAATCCTGAGCTGATGGAAGAGGCATATGGTCACATCGCTTCAGAGATTCGGTCGCGAGGAGCTCATTTAGGACTTATTTCGACACTGGATATATTGCGGGATCCTAGATGGGGTAGATCTGAGGAATGTTTTAGCGAAGATCCATTTTTAGCTGCAAAAATGACAACAGCAGCAGTTTATGGATTACAAGGAAGGGCACATCAACGGTCCACCCACAAAATAGCGGCCATTCTTAAACATTTTGCCGCACAAGGAGCAGGTGAAAGAGGACTTAATGCAGGACCAGTTGCTATAGGAGAGAGAGAATTGCGCGAAATTCATCTGCCTGGAATGAAGGCAGGCGTGGCTGCAGGAGCTTATGGGTGTATGGCTGCATATAACGAGATTGATGGCATCCCATGTCATGCAAATGAAACGTTACTTACCGACATTCTAAGAGGAGAATGGGGGTTTGAAGGAATTGTAATGGCTGATGGAACAGCGAATGATCGTCTTAATCTTTTAACGGGAAGCTACGAAAAGGCGGGAGCACTAGCTCTAAAAGCAGGTGTAGATTTAAGTTTGTGGGATCTCTCCTTCACAAAATTAGCTGATGCTGTAAATAGTGGTGTCGTAGAAGAAGGTTATATTGACCGCGCTGTTCGGCGTGTTTTAAAGTTGAAATTTTCATTAGGCCTGTTTGAAAACCCATACACTGATGAAGGGCAATTAAAAGAAGTCATTACTAATAACGCATTCAAAGCAGTAAATGTCCAGGTTGCGCGTGAATCAATTGTACTATTAAAAAATGAAGACATGATCCTACCATTAGATACAAAAACGAAAAAGATTGCTGTGATTGGACCTAACGCAAATCAAATTTATCATCAACTTGGAGACTACACGTCGATTCAAGCAGAAAACAAAGGTACGACCATTTTAGATGGAATTGTAAAACGTAGTCAGGGCGAGGTTTCTTTTGCACAGGGTTGCAGTGTGAGGGGAGATTCTAAGGATGGGTTTGCCGAAGCGATTGCACTTACAAAAGAAGCTGAGGTGGCACTCGTTGTGATAGGGGGCAGCAGTGCTCGTAATTTTGATATCACCTTTGATACAAATGGAGCTGCGATCATGCACGATAATCCAACAGATATGGATTGTGGAGAAGGCGTAGATGTTGCTGATCTGAGTCTTGGAGGAGTTCAAGCTCAGCTTATTAAAGAGTTAGTCAAGACAGGTACACCAATCGTTGCTATCTTAATTCAAGGCAGGCCACATGCCATAGCTGACGTCGTTGAAGAATGTAAGGCCGTTATTTGTGGGTGGTATCCCGGCGAAGAAGGTGGCACGGCTATGAGTGAGATTATATTTGGTGAGGTTAATCCGAGTGGGAAGCTTCCTGTATCTATCCCTCGCTCAAGTGCGCAGCTTCCTATCTTCTATAACTACAAGGACCAAGGTAGAGAACCGAACTATTTAGATATGGATGCAGCACCTCTATTTCCATTTGGATATGGCTTGAGTTATTCCGAGTTTGACTTAACTAATTTACGTATATCACAAAAAGAGATACTCAGCTCAGAACTAGATAATGATAACAAAATTGAAGTTCAAATAGACGTGATGAATGTGGGTTCGGTTACAGGCGCTGAAGTGGTACAGTTGTATATAAAAGATTTAGAGGCTAGCACTACCCGCAGAGTGAAGGAGTTAAAAGCCTTCAAGAAAGTATTGCTCAAACCGCAAGAAAAACAAACCTTATCACTCGTATTAGGGAAAGAAGACTTATCAATTTGGAACAATAAAATGAACTTTGTACTTGAGCCCGGTGATGTAAAGATAATGGTTGGGACGAGTTCAGTAGACACTCTCGAATCGTATATAACCATTACAAACTAATACTACGGAAAAAGGCAACCAAGAAAAAATAGAGGGATTTACATTCTTTAATGACGCAAAATCTAAATAAGAGTGTAAATCCCTATTGCTTGTTTATGCATTTATTCGCTATCATATAAACTATACAATTCCTTAATATATTAGAAAAGTAGTAGGTTTCATTTAAAGTCATTCTCACAACTAGTCACGCCCTATTTTTTCAGGAACAACAAAATGAAAAGGCTTACTTTTCCGGGTGTTTTCATCGTGTTTATAGAAGAAGTTGAGGGGGAGTTAAATGGCGCTTAGTAAATTTAGATCTAAGTTATTATATAAATATATTATCTCCTATCTACTAATATTTCTTGTACCCTTTACGGTAATGAGTGTGGTCATCTATTTAAATGCAGTATCAAGCTTGAGAGAAGAAATTGAGCATTCTAACATCTATAACCTGGAGCAGGTCAGAAATATGACGGATGAGCGGTTGTCTGAGTTAGATACATTATCAGCGCGAATTTCATTTGATGCTCGCTTAACACCTTATATGGTAAGCCACGGCTACTATAGTGGAGAAGCAACGGACGAGTTAAAAAAGTATAAAGCGAATAGTGCCATTATAGAAGAGTTGTTTATTTATTATCATAGAAACGAAACATTATATTCTACACATGGATCTTATTCCATTGATGCCCTTTTGCAAAATAGTTATCAAATTGAACAACTGGGAAAAGAACATTTAATAAATGATTTGCAGACAAAAATGCCTTTGATTCGTGTGGTAAATGATGTAGTGATTAACGAAGAAGTTCATGAGAATCTCATTGTCTATTTTGTCCCGATCGCACCTAATTCCGAGAACCCACATGGAACTGTCATGTTTTTTATTGAAGAATCCACAATTATCAATATGATAAAAAATATACTGGGTGAAATTGACGGTAATGTTTATGTCTTTAACGAGGAAGGACAAACCATTGCTTCAACCATTAGCGATGATTCTGTGAAGACAGCAAATTTCGCATCCTTATTAAATGGACATACTGGAGTAGATACGGTTGAGATAGAAGGGAAAGATTACTCCACCGTTTCGGTTCAGTCTGAAATAAGTGGCTGGAGATTTGTTACTGTTATGGACCCTAATCAATTTTTTGGTAAGCTGCTTAATATGCAATTTTTTATTTCATCCTTTTTGGTTGGGTTGTTTATTGTTGGACTAATTCTTGCTATTTTATTTGGAAAAAATCAATACAAGCCGATAAAGCATCTATTTAATATTGCAAACAAAGGAAACAAAGCAAACGCGCTTCTAAAAGGTGAAAACGAGCTGGAAACGATCGGAAAATCCTTCACTACCTTATATGAAGATCACGAACTCTTAAATGAAACGGTTGATTTGCATCAGCCATTTGCTAAAGAGCAATTTCTTATTAGGCTGTTAAAAGGGAATTATAGAGATGATCAAGAGATCCGATCCATTATGGAGACCCTAAACATATCCTTTAAAGAAGGAGAGTTTTTTGTAGCAATTGTTCATTTTGAAACGGGTACATTTTGCGAAGAGAATATCAATGAAAAAGACAATGTGATTCAAATGGTTGCAAACATTGAACTAAATGACGCATCAGCGTATGGTGTTGACTTACTATATTCTGATTCTATTGCGATTGTAGTGAGTTTCGCAACAAGTTCATCAGATGATGTGAATGTGTTGAGAGAGGAGATCGTACGAGCTATTCAGACATTTATGGAGAATTATTTTGTTCATCTCCCAACAATTGGTGTGGGTCTCCCATACAACAATATTACAAAAATTAATCGATCCTATATCGAGGCACTTGCTACTGTAGAATATACATTCTCAAAACCTCAAGGCAGTGTTATTTACTTCGAAGATATTGGAACAGAATCAAAGCATTTACTAGGGTACCTGAAGGAAGAGCAGATTAAATACGTGCAAAGCTTAAAGCAAGGCGATAACATCGTTGCCACTGAAATGTTAACTGATATGTTTAGTGCGTTAGAAAAGAAAGAGCTCTCTATCAATGAAATGAAGTGTATTTGTTTTGATATTATTAACACCACACTAAAAACGGTTTCAGAATTAGGTTTTAATAAACATGTTACGAATCTTAATAGTTTGATTGATTTTGAATCCATTAACCAGTTACATAAACAACTAAATCATTTGGTTGAGGTCATTTGTAATGAAGTAGAAATTAAAAAAGACAGTCATAACGTAAAATTAAGGGAAGATGTTTTAACATTTATACAAAGAAATTATAAAATGTACGAAATTTCGTTAGATTATGTTGCTCAGGAGTTTTTCCTATCAGTATCTTACCTTAGTCGATTTATTAAAGAGCAAACTGGTGTAACCTTTACCCAGTTTATTCAAGACTTACGTATACAATATGTTAAAAATCAGTTAACGGGCACAGATGAACCTATTAAGGATATTGTGGTTCAAGTTGGCTATAAGGATGTCGCCAATTTCATTCGTAAGTTTAAGAAAATTGAAGGAGTTACACCTGGACAGTACCGTAAGCTCCATAGATGAGGCTGTGTACACAAACAGAATGACAAGTACATAACGAGAGAGTGAGCCTGTAGAGATCCGAACGTTAAGAATAATGTTCGGATTTTTTATGCCTTTTATCAAAAAAATGGGCAGTTACCATTCAAAACTGAAATGACGATGGAAAACATATAAAAGGCGAAATGACATACTTTCATCCGTAAACCATACGACTTTGCTGAAAAATAACAGAACGTTTGGATGATTCTGGCTATGTATTAGACATGCTACATATTGATCATACATTAAAAACTATTTAGTATTGTAAGCAGTTACATTAAATTTCGAACTAAGGGTGTGAGAATGATGAAGATGCCATTACCTGATTCCATGGTTTCCTTAATTGAAGAAGTGAAAAGTCTATTTCCGGATGATCCGAAAACTCAGAGAATGTTTGAAAAGTGTTTTTCAAACACGTATGAAACAACTATTCGTTCTCAAAAGGATGGGACAACATTTGTCATTACAGGTGATATACCTGCTATGTGGTTAAGAGATTCAACAGCCCAAGTACGTCCATATTTGTTACTGGCAGAAGTAGATACAAATATGGCGGATCTAATTGAAGGGGTAATAGCCAAACAGATATCCTATATTAATCACGACCCTTATGCGAATGCATTTAATGAGGAGAGTAATGGCAATCGATATCATAATGATAAAACCGATATGACTGCTCTTATGTGGGAGAGAAAATATGAAATTGATTCGTTATGCTATCCCATACAGTTAGCATATCTGTTCTGGAAATCAACTGGTAGGACCTCTCATTTTAATAAATCATTTCATCAAGCCGTAGAAAGCATACTTAATGTCTGGAAAATAGAACAGAATCATAGTGAACATTCAGATTATCATTTTGAGAGAGACGGATGCCCGCCCCAAGATACATTATCACATGAAGGGAAAGGTGCTCCAGTTACTTATACAGGTATGACGTGGAGTGGTTTTCGCCCAAGTGATGATGCTTGTCAATACGGCTATCTCATTCCATCTAATATGTTTGCGGTTGTTTGTTTGCGTCAGCTTGCAGAAATTGCCCAGCAGGTACTTGGAGATGACGAGCTTACACATACAGCACTTCATTTAGCTGACGAAATAAATCAAGGCATTCAAACCTATGGAAAAGTCGATCATCCTAAATTTGGAACCATTTATGCCTACGAAACAGACGGTCTTGGAAACTACAACTTAATGGATGATGCCAACGTTCCTAGTCTGCTTTCGTTGCCATACCTAGGATACTGCGAGATAGACGATCCAACGTACTTAAATACAAGAGCTTTTATTTTAAGTAAGGATAATCCTTACTATTTTGAGGGAACTGCAGCCAAAGGAATTGGAAGTCCTCATACACCAGAGAACTATATATGGCACATTGCACTAGCTATTCAAGGGATGACCGCTTCTAATCTTGAGGAAAGAGATGAGATTCTTTCGCTTTTTAAACAAACAGATGCAAATCAACATTTGATGCATGAGGGTTTTGACGTAAACAACCCGGAACAATATACCAGACCATGGTTTTCATGGGCAAATTCTATGTTTAGTGAGTTCTTACTTTATTATTGCCAGTATAGTGTTAAGGGAAGTCCTTTCTATAAGAAGTTAAACCTAGAAAAAAATATTAATAAGAGGTGAAGAGAAATGAAGGTAGGGTTAAGCACATATAGTTTATTAGAGGCGATTGAAGCAGGAGAGATGACAATTCTAGACGTTTTCCAATGGGTCGCTGATCATGGTGGTGAGCATGTTGAACTTGTTCCTTATGGTTTTAGTCTTGTAGATGATATAGAACTTGCAACTTCGGTAAAGGAGAAAGCTGCAGAACTTGGCTTGGAGATTTCGAATTATTCGATGCCTGCAAATTTTGTTCAAGCCACTGAAGCAGAATTTGAGGAAGAGGTTGCTCGAATAAAGAAGCATGTTGATCTACTAGATCATATGAATATTCGACACTTGAGGCATGATGTGACGGCATTTACTCTACCTCCAGAAAAAAGAACGATCGAATACTTTGAAAATGCTCTCCCTCAAATGGTAGAAGGTAGCCGACGTATCGCTGATTACGCAGCTCAATTTGCGATCACGACAACAATCGAAAATCATGGTATGGCTGTTCAGCATAGCGATAGAGTTCAACGTGTCCTGCAAGCAGTGGATCGTCCTAATTTCAAAACGACGTTGGATGTCGGGAATTTCCTTTGTGTGGATGAGGATCCTATCGTAGGAGTAAGTAAAAATCTTCCTTATGCCTCCCTCATTCATGTCAAAGATTTTTATATTCGACCAAGCAATGAGCACCCTGGTGAAGGAAAGTGGTTTGAATCAGCAAATGGTAATTTCTTAAGAGGCTCGATATTTGGTCAAGGTGATGTGAACACAAGAGAGATTATTAAACGAGTTAAACAATCAGGATATGATGGATACCTCACTCTAGAGTTTGAGGGGATGGAAGAATGTAGAATGGGAAGTCGAATTGGACTTGAAAATGTAAAGAGGCTTTGGGAAGAGGCGTAAGCTAAAGAATGTTGCAGGTAACATGTTACGTATATAAAAAAGAGGTGAATAGCTCTGATTAATCTAGCGATCGTCGGAAGTGAACATGAAGTGAACTCTCAACTTCAATCTTGGTCAAAGATAAAAGATGTTCAAATTTCAGCTGTGGTATCTATATCTGAACAGGTTAGTGAAACCACCTTAAGGGAACAACTTTCAGATTTACTCTTAAAGGATATTGATGCCATTGAATTGTGTGTTCCAGTTGCTAAAAAGAAAGACATGATCCGCCAGTTGTACAAAAGTGAATTATACATTATAACGAATTCTCCCTTAGCTGAAACGAGTAAAGATGCAGCGGCAATCATTCAAGAGTGTAAGGATCAAAATGTAAGACTCATTAGTCGAAATAGATTGTATTTCTCACAAGAATATATACATGCAAAAAACGAGTTTTTAAGTGGCACGCTTGGAAAATCGGGAGTCAATCGACTGTCTGTAAAGACACCACATCCTGGAGTAAATCAAGATATCTTCTTAACCATGGGTGTTTTTCAATTCGAGTGGTTAGTGCAAACGTTTGGAAGAGTTAAGAGGGTGATGGCGAAGCATGTTTTGAGTAAGCATCAAGATAAACCTCTTGTAGAATATAGCCTAATTTCATTAAGAATGGAAAACAATTCATTTATCCATATGGAGTTAAGCTTGGGGCGGAAATGATGAGATTTATAGATTTGAATTAGCCGGAGAGAAAGGTATGCTCACATACAATAGTAGTGACTCAATCCCTATCCAAATTAAGGCATTAAAAAGCGAAAAAGAAGTGCCGTCGATTTCTAGTCGATCAAACCAAAAAGAGATGGAGTCTATTGTTCTTTTAATCCGTGAGGGGAATCTTCCACCCGTTTTAGAAGAAGAACGTATTCATGCAATAACTATAGCAGAGGCCGCAAAGAAATCTGTGTTAACGGGTATGCCCATTCAATTGAAAGAAGGTGACAAAGAGTGAAGGTAGGAATAATTAGCTTTGCACACATGCATGCACACAGTTATGCATCAGCTTTAAACAAACACAATGAAGCTGAACTTACATGCATTTGGGATGCGGATGTTAAAAAAGGTGAAAACCTAGCTACTCAATATAATACGCACTTTTACTCCTCGTTGGATGCCATGTTAGAGACAGATATTCAGGCAGTGATTGTCTGTTCAGAGAATGTAAATCATCGGGATCATGTTTTGAAAGCAGCCAGCTACAATAAGCATATTTTATGTGAGAAGCCAATTGCGACAGAAATGAATGACGCCGTTGAGATGATTGAAGCATGTAAAAAACAGAACGTTATTCTGCAGGTCGCTTACCCAGTCCGATTTGCCTCTCCCATTCAACATGTAAATGACATCATTAAAGCCGGAGAACTTGGAGAAGTATTAGCAGTTAATGCAACGAATCATGGTCAAATGCCAGGCGGCTTGTTTATTGATAAAGCATTATCTGGTGGTGGTTCAGCGACAGATCACATTGTTCACATAATGGATCTACTAAGATGGATGTTAAAGGACGAAGTCAAATCGGTGTATGCTGAATTTGACACCCGCTTTTACGACATTGAAGTAGAAGATTGCGGTCTCGTCCTACTTGAAATGGAGTCTGGTGTTATTGTGTCTATAGATCCAAGCTTGGTCAAGACCTAAAACGTTTCCCACCTGGGGAGATGTGACATTAGAAATTGTCGGAACGGATGGGGTGCTATCCGTAGATGCGTTGAAGGAACACTCAATTCTATACAATGATGCAAGTAATAAAATAGAACATAAGCCATGGTCAGAAGACATGGATGAAAAACTAGTTGAAGATTTTATTAGCTGTATAAAAGAAGGTCGCGCTCCATTTATTAGTGGGCAAGATGGATTAAGGACGTTAGAGGTTGTCAAAGCCGCATACGAAGCGGACAACGATAAACGCCCCATTACTCTTAAGCGACATGAAGGGGTGTAGGCATGAAACTAGGAATGAGCTCTTACAGTTTAGTGGGAGCGATTAACTCGGGTGAAATGTCGATTTTAGATGTTCTACAGTGGACAGCAGACAATGGAGGAGAACATGTAGAAATTGTACCTATTGGCTATTCGTTAACAGATCAGCCCAATTTAGTAGAAATGATTGTTTCAAAAGCCGCTCATTTAAATATTGAACTGTCTAACTATGCAATAGGAGCAGATCTTATAAAAGGAGACAGGCAGGACTTTGAGAATGAAATAGAACGAATGAAACGAGAAGTGGACATTGCGAGCGTCCTTGGTGTGAAACGAATGAGACATGATGTTTCTTTTAGACCACCAGCAGAAGCAACCATTGAACAATTTGAAGAAGATTTACCTAGGTTAATAGAGGGCTGTCAAAGGATTGCAGATTATGCATTACAGTTTGATATTACTACCAGCATAGAGAATCATGGCTATTATGTTCAAGCTAGTGATCGGATAAGACGTCTTATTCACCATGTAGACCGTTCAAATTTTAAAACAACACTGGATACAGGTAACTTCTTATGTGTGGATGAGGATCCTTTAGCTGCCGTGAAGAATAATATTCACTTAGCTTCAATGGTTCATGTAAAAGATTTTTATCTTCGTCGGGCTTCTTCTTACGATCCGGGAGAAGGATGGTTTAGGTCAACAGCAGGAAATTACCTGAGGGGTGCTATTACCGGGCATGGAGATATTCCCTTACAAGATATTCTCTCAGTCATTAAAGAATCTGGCTATGATGACTATATTTCCATAGAGTTTGAAGGAATAGAAGAATGCAAAAAAGCGGCGGGTATCTCAATGGATAATGTCCGAAGAGTGTGGGACGCGCTGTAAAAAAATCAGTAGAAGGGGTGTTACATAAAATGAATCCAGTCAAAATAGGTGTAATTGGAGCAGGATCCATTTCCGAGATGCATTTTGATTCTTATAAGAATAATAGCGACGTTGAAATATATGCGGTTTGTGATCTTAACATCAATAGAGCGGAAGAAAAAGCTATAAAATACGGAGCAAATAAGTTCTACTCAGATTATCAAGAGTTACTAGCGTTAGATGAAATTGATGCTGTTAGTATTTGTACGTGGAACGATTCTCACGCTGAAATATCGATTGCTGCCATGCGAGCTGGCAAGCATGTATTAGTAGAAAAGCCTCTATGTAAAACAGTTAAAGAGGCAGAGGAAATGCAAAAAGCCGTAAATGAAAGTGAGAGTAAGATCCTCCAAGTAGGCTTTGTTCGCCGCTTTGCTACGAATACACAAGTGTTAAAGAAATTTATAGATTCTGGTGATTTAGGTGAGATTTATTACGCAAAAGCATCTTGTTTACGTGTACTAGGAAATCCGGGCGGATGGTTTGCAGATAAGGAACGCTCTGGTGGGGGACCGCTTATTGATTTAGGGGTTCATGTTATTGATTTATGCTGGTATCTAATGGGTAAGCCCAAAGTTGTATCGGTAACTGGAAATACGTATCACAAATTGGGGAACAGAGCGAACATCGAACATAAGTCATATTACAAAGCAGCAGACTATGATTCTAGTAAAAACAGTGTAGAGGATTTATCTAATGCACTCATTCGCTTTGATAATGGTGCTTCTTTATTGGTGGATGTGAGTTTTACCTTACACGCTCAAAAAGAGGTAATGGAAGTAAATCTTTTTGGGGAAAAAGGTGGAGCGACTATTGAACCTAAGTTAGAGATCATGACAGAGAGACATGATACGATTCTAAACTCAACGCCACAAATTGATACACTTACTTTTGATTTTGTTAAAGGATTTCAAAATGAGATTAATCACTTTGTTGAATGTGTTCAAGGAAAAGCAAAAACAATTAGTCCTGTAGAAGATGGCGTTGAAATCATGAAGATTTTGACTGCTATTTATGAATCAAGTGAAACAGGATCTGAGGTTACATTTTAAGTAAAGCCTAACAATAGGAGGACAAAATGAAAATGGAGGACCTTGCACTACCAACGATACAGCAGGTAGCTTGGCAAAATCTAGAATTGGGATTTTATGTTCACTTTGGTATGAATACATTTTGTAATCAAGAATGGGGAGATGGAACGGATTCCCCCCAGACGTTTAATCCCAGTTCTTTGGATGCTAGACAATGGGTCAAAGTGGCTAAGGATGCAGACTTCAAGTACTTTATCTTAACAGCTAAACACCATGATGGGTTTTGTTTATGGCCAACAAATACAACTGATTATTCTGTGAAAAATAGTCCGTGGAAAGATGGAAATGGTGATGTTGTAAGAGAATGTGCAGAAGCCTGTAGGGAGCAAGGAATGCCATTTGGTATTTATTTATCCCCATGGGACCGTCACGAACCATGTTATAAAGATAAAGATGCATACGACGATTTTTACTGTGAACAGTTGACGGAATTACTAACTCAATACGGTCCAATCGTAGAAGTGTGGTTTGATGGGGCGGGCTCTGAGGGACGTGAATACGATTGGAATAGAATAATAGAATTAGTGAAAGCATATCAGCCTGATGCAATGATTTTTAATATGGGCATGCCTACGATTCGGTGGGTGGGCAATGAAGAAGGTGTTGCTCCTTATCCTTGTTGGAACACAAGGCAGCATGCTAAAGTAAGTATGTTTTCTAATGATGAGGTGCAATGGCTTCCCGGGACGCCTGAGTGGATGCCCGCAGAATGTGATGTTCCAATTAGAGGAGATCATTGGTTCTGGCGTGAGAATGATGAGCACCGATTAAGGTCGCTTGAGAATTTGGTAGAAATCTATGAAAAATCCATAGGCAGAGGTGCCAACCTATTATTAAACGTGGCGCCAGACAATCGAGGTCTTATTCCAGAAGCTGATATGGTGAGAGTAGAGGAACTAAGTCAGAGAATCAGAATGAACTATTCAAACCCGATATCAAGAACAACCGGCAAAGGGAACAAGATACATTTAGAATTAGGAAAAAGTACGCAAGTAAATGGCGTCATTATAAAAGAGAACATCTTACTTGGTGAAAGAGTAAGGAAGTACAAGGTAGAAATCGAACGTAATGATGCGTGGGAAACGATCGCAGAAGGTACTGCAATAGGACATAAGCGAATACAAACCTTCAAATTGGTTTGTATTAATAAAATGAGACTAGTAGTTACCGAAACGATAGGTGTACCTGAAATAGTCGAATTTTCGGTTATTAATACAGAGAGTGTAAAGTAATAAATCTAAATAAGAAAGCGCACCATGCTATACTAAAACTAACAAAGGAGGGGTGCCACATGTTTAGAATCCATCAAATGTGAACGCTTTATTGATTTATCTTTTTTGAGTGAAATCAAATAGAGCTGCAATCAAAAAAGATAAATGAGGAGAATGTATATGGATACGAAAAAACTTGAAAAACATGTAGATGCAAAACAACAGGAAGTGCAATTTTCAGGAACCGTTTACGCTAAATTGGGGTCTGACTCTTTCACAAAAAGTTATGGTTATGCCAATCGATCTGAAAAAATAAAAAATAGTGAAGAAACGCGCTATGGTATTGCTTCAGGATCTAAGCCAATTACAGCTGCAGCAATATGCTTGCTAGTTGCTCAGGAAAAACTGTCTTTTGACTCAAAGTTGTCGGAATTTTTGAATCAGGAGTTTCCTACCTTTGATAAAGAGATCACCATTCATCATTTGTTAACACATACCTCGGGCATACCTGATTACTTTGATGAAGATGTGATGGATGATTTTGAAGAGCTTTGGGTGAAACATCCAATGTATCTAATTAGAGACTTAAAGGATTTCCTACCATTGTTTCAAAATGAAAAAATGAAGTCATCACCAGGTGCTCTTTTTCAATATAATAATGCAGGTTACATTGTGCTCGGGCTAATTGTGGAAAAAGTGAGTGGCCAGACATTTAGTGATTTTGTTCAGGAGTATATTTTTGATCAACTTGGTATGAACGATTCTGGTTATTTTGAGTTGGATTCGTTACCTGAGCGAACGGCTATGGGTTACATCGAGAAGCCAGATGGTGGTTATCGAACAAATGTGTACAGCTTACCAGCTAAAAGTGCATCAGATGGTGGCGTTTTTGTCACTGTAAATGATATGCAAGTTTTCTGGGAAGCCATTATAAGCAATCAGCTCCTTAGCAAAGATCTGTCTAACCTTTTCCTGACACCACATGTTGAAGTTGATGAAGACTTCTATTATGGCTATGGGCACTATATAGAGATGGATAACAAAGCGATTAACAGGCACATCATGATGGGATATGATCCAGGTGTGAATTTTAGAGCTGTTTATTATCCAAAGTCATCGCTAAGTGTCATTGTTTGCTCGAATTTATCAGACGGAGCTTATGATATGATTATAGAAATTCAAGAAGTTCTAAAATAAAGCAGAAAAAAGCCATGTCATCCCTAGTTTGGGTGGCATGGCTTTTGCTAATCAGGCTTTAGCTTGCTGCTCCACGTAATCAATTCCAGCTGTTGTTAACTCGATATGGAGATTGTCACGTCCTTGTCTCTCTGTGTGAAGATAGCCTTTGTCCTCAAGGTATTTGTAAGCAAGTTCCTCTTCTGCTTCTGTTTCAGTCACAACAATCTGTAACGGTTTTCCAGTGTGATTAAAATGATGCTGGTACAATTCTTCTAATAGTTTGTTTCTAAGCTGTTGCCTTTTTTTTATGGCAGTCAAATGATCTCCTCCTAAATAGTCTTACTAATTAATTTCCCTGTTAGATTTCATATCAAACTGAGAATTTCAAAAAAATTCTCGTCAAAGAAGCTTGAATGATTATTAGCGACATGACCATTCTTTTTAATGGTTATGTGTCACTAATTAAACTCTACATCATATGGTACATAAGGCTATATTAGTGGGAGGAGTATCTATGGGTGATTCCTTTAAATCAGGAGCATTGTTTTTTATTGTTGTCGTTATCTTTATTCTGTTTAGTATAGGTGCAGGGAGATCTGATGCCACATTAGGAAGTGATGAAATTATTTCAACGTAAAAGGGGGACTTGATTCATGGGGAAAGATGGTAACCAGTTTGATAAGGTGTTCAATAAATATAGTTTGTCACCACAACAAATTGCCGTCATTACTGGGATATTATTAGATGCACTCGTAGTTCAAGCTGTTTTAGTAGATAATAATCAACGTGTTGAAATCGTTTTAGAAGGACACCTATCTGAAAAGGGAAAAGTTAACACCGTCGTGAATGATATCTATAATATGAAGTTCGGAGAAATTTTTAATGGCTTCCCACGAAAGTGACTAAATACCTTAGGGCATTCTTTATTCTGTCTTAAGGTTTTTTGGTGCGTTATTTTGGGGGTAGGAGTAATTTGATGGAAAAGGGGTATTAAAGTTTCTAACAAAGTCATACTGACAAAGAATAGGTGGAATCCCTTTTAAAATTGAAAGATGACTAGTATACTAAAAGAGGACGAGAAAAATAATGTTCTTGTCTCTAAAAAAGGATTGTTACTATGGATAAAGTGACTGTACAAGCTGAAATTGCAAGTTATGTAGGGAAGTTACTACGAGATAATTTTGGTAAAGGACCGTCCTCAGTGTATGTGTCTATAAAAAAACCATATATCACGATGCACCTTAGAGAATTTCTTTCGCCGATGGAGCGCGTATTAATATCTCAGCAAAAAGATCTAAAGGTCGAAGAAATCAGAGACCTCTTAATGAATGAATTACTTCCAGAGATTAAAGCAACCCTAAATGCAACACATCATATAAACGTTTCTGAGCTTTATTACGATTGGTCTTTACATAATCGTTCAGGAATTATCATAGGTGTTATGGATGAGAACAATACCTCTGATGAATTGGTAGAGGAATATCCAAACCAAGAGGCTATCCATCGAGAGATCGATCAGGTTAGCAAACAGGCAGAGAGAATGCCTGACTCAGTTGATTCTTGTTTTTTAAATGAGCGGACGTTAGTGGTCAAAAGAACGGGTATCCTTGTTCGAATCGAAAAGGAATTGATTCGTTCGGGATTTGAAGAGCCACTTAAGCTAACAAAAAGACATCTTGAAAAAAGTCTTCTTGAAACTGGTGACTTTAATGACATCTTTAATGCAGAGATTATGGATATCTTTGTTGATTGGGACTTCCAAGAAGATATTAGTTACATCATCTTTATTTTAAAGCCAACTAAAAGCCAAGGTAGCAACGCTTCAGACAATTAGAGCTGAACGTAAGCCGAAAGGGATTAAACTCCTTTTCGGCTTTTTTATATTCTAAAAAAGGGGAATTATACGATGAAATTTTTAATTGATACAACGCAGAAACTAATACACAGATCCTCCTTTGTCCGAGATGCTTGTGGGTTTCATACAACAACCCTAGCAAGCAGAGAGAGCACACATGATGAGGCTTATGTTCAGAAACTCGTAAAAGATCAGCACTATAAAAAGTGTGACCAATGTTATTCAACTATTTACAAAGGAAATAGATAGAAGGGGCGTTTATGTTCGGTTTAGATGATTTATTTCGTTTGATTATTGCGGCACTCATTATTTTACCACTCACTTCAATTATTCGTGAATCTGGCTATTATTTAGCTGTTACAATTCTAGGGGCAAAAGAAAAGAAGCTGATCGTTGGAAGTGGACCAATATTATTTACGTTGCCAACGATTGAGGTAAGAAAGTACTTTTTTATGTATAGCTGGATAGAGTACGAGGAGTTGAATCCAAGTAATCGTTTTTGGCATGGCATGATCTATGCGTCACCTATTGTTGGCCCACTTTTGCTTGGCCTCTTAATAAATACACTCTTAGCTAATGGTGTCTTAGAAGCGAATATGTTTTGGAATACATTTTTGTTTTATATTTTCTATTACATCTTTTTTGATGTCATTCCTGTTTATCTACCAGATGGTCAACCGACAAATGGGCGAGCAATCTTTGATTTAATTCGGCATGGTGAACGATCCGATTACAGGAAGACTAGACTTGAACAAGAAGAGAATTCAGAAGATGAGCCTAAGGGTTACACGGAAGCCCAAGAAGATACAATAGAAAATCGTGATCGCGATCAGCAGGAAAGGCAAGACCACACAGATCCTACGCATAAGCAAACTGAGTCTAATGAAGGTAAAGGTAATACAGAGACTCAGGAAGAAACGATAGAAAACCGTGATCGTGATCAGAAGACACACTCAGACCATACGAAATTTTACAAATAGCCCATCTTGCTATTTGTATATGATACACTAAAAGTAAAAATAACCCATATGGAGTTGAGAGTTTGATAACACTTACTGATCATACGAGTATGAGGCCACTTAAGAGCGAAGATATGAAAAGATACTGGGAGCTTGCATACAAGGACTCAAACCCTGAATGGAAAAAGTGGGATGCTCCTTATTATGAACACAAGGCACTTTCCTATGGGAAATTTGAAACCGACGTACGCGATCGTTATCTTGAGAAGAATGATGTGTATGGTTTGTTTGTAGATCATACGTTAATCGGGACGGTGTCATATTATTGGGAGCATGAACCTTCAAAGTGGCTAGAGGTAGGTATTATCATTTACGACTCCAACCTTTGGAATGAGGGATACGGGACACCATTTCTTAAAGCTTGGATTACTCATTTGTTTGAAACCCTGCCACTAGTTAGAGTAGGTTTTACAACATGGTCAGGAAATAAACGAATGATGAGGCTTGGAGAAAAGCTCGGAATGACACAGGAAGCGAGACTGCGAAAATGCCGTCTCAATAATGGTATCTACTATGATTCAATCCGATATGGTGTTTTGAGAGAAGAGTGGATTAGTTTTCAGTAACATATGTTACTCCAATACTTTATGATACAATTGATCTAGTAAATTATAGGTAAGAGGAGTGGTATATTTGTCTCAGAGTATGAAACTCACAGATGAAAAGCTTTATTCACTAAAAACGGTTTCTAAAAAGATGTTTCGATTAATTAGTGATCGACTTAATGTGAATACAGCTTATGTGACAAAAAGAGGAGAGTCCGCTATGACTGTCCTTAGCTCCTTTAATAAAGATGCACAAACTATCCCTGAAGGATATTCTGTTGAATATGGTGATACATACTGCCGGCTCATCATTTTAGATGATGCGGATGTAATGACCACTTCGGATTTAAATAAAGACGAAATAACAAAGAAGCTCGAAGTAACCTCTCAATTAGGTGTAAAGGGTTTTCTTGGCGTTACACTAAAGGATTTAGACGGGAATATATTTGGCACACTTTGTGTTATGGATCAAGAGGAAAAGAACTTCACTCAAGACGACATTGACTATCTTCATACGAGTGCAGAGATTCTTTCCTATCTAATTGAGTTAGATCAAACTAGACAACATATAAATTATTTAAGTGTACCTATTATTCCTATAACTGAAAAAGTATCGATTCTTACTCTGCAAGGCATCGTTGATGAAACACGTGCAGAAAGAATCATGAATGAAGCGATGCAATATGGGGCGGAGAAAGAAATTGATTATTTCCTTTTTGATCTGTCCAAGCTTGCAGTACAAGATCAAGTATTTCCAACGATTTTATATAATATTGTACAAGCCCTGCGTATCATGGGAATAGAGGTTATCATTACAGGAATAACTCCAAAATTTGCACAGCTGGAATCAAACAATAATCAGCTCTCAAAAATGGGTGTCAAAACGGTTAATAGCATTCAAGCAGCGTTGGATTTGATTGGTTACAGGTTAATTGAAAAATAATAGAAAATTTGAATCGCCACTTGTTTGGTGCGATTCTTTTTTTACATCTTAGGAGGTTTTGATATGACCTTAGAAATGAAAAATAAATGTGAACGTTGCGAGAAAAAACTAAAAGATCATTTGTATGCCTACATATGTGTATATGAGTGTACGTTTTGTCCAGATTGTACAAAGGAAATGAAAAATACCTGCCCTAACTGTGGCGGAGAGCTAGTGAGAAGGCCAAGAAGAATGGTAAGAAAATTTGTCTAGTTTGGGTTGGAGTATGACATCTGTCATACTCCCTACATGATGGTTACTACTTACGCCAAATCTGTTGCTGACTTATAGTTAGTGTATAAGCAAGCAACGGAGGAGAATGCTCTATGACTAATACAGATCACGCTCAAAAAACAAAAAAATTAACTCAGCAAGTTATGAAATACGCTAAAGGTGAAAATAAAAATAGTATAACTCAATTAATGAATACATTTATTCCATTTATCGCCCTTTGGATCGGCGCTTATCTACTCATGGACGTTTCCTATTGGCTATCTTTGCCACTTGTAATTGTCGCATCAGGCTTTTTGATTCGTATCTTTATCATTTTTCATGATTGCTGTCACGGATCATTTTTCAAAAGCAAAAAGGTGAATCACTTTCTTGGAACACTTACAGGAGTAATGACATTATTCCCATTCATTCAATGGAAAAGAGATCACTCTATTCATCATGCAACTAGTAGTAATCTTGATAAACGAGGCACAGGAGATATATGGGTTTTAACCATTGAAGAGTATCAAGCGGCATCAAAAAGGGAAAAACTGATGTATCGGCTATATAGAAATCCAATTGTGATGTTTGGTTTAGGACCAATTTATTTGTTTCTAATTAAGAACCGTTTTAATCGCAAGGGAGCTCCATTAAAGGAACGAATGAATACGTACACTACAAATGGTTTGATCGTTGCTTTTGCTTTATTTACATGCTGGCTTGTTGGCTTGGCAAGCATTTTTACTCATTCAAGGTCCGATCTTCTTTATCTCGGGTATGTTGGGAATTTGGTTATTCTATGTACAACATACATTTGAAGATACGTATTTTGAGGAAGATGAGAACTGGGATTATGTAAAAGCAGCAGTGGAAGGAAGCTCTTATTATAAATTGCCACCTTTACTTCAGTGGCTGACAGGAAATATTGGCTATCATCATGTGCACCATCTTAGTCCAAGAATTCCAAACTACAAGCTTGCGGAAGCTCATAATGAAACGGAACAACTAAAAAACATTCCAACTGTTACATTAATGACAAGTCTTCAATCACTAAAATTTAGACTCTGGGATTCTACAGAAAAACGATTTGTCGGTTACAAAGCATTAAAACAGGCTCAGTAATCCAACTGATGAATATCTCCCTCAAATCGATAGGATGGTCCTCATGTTAGAGAAAATACAAAAATTTAATCTTCATACTTACAGCGGAATATCGCCCTATATATGGGCGGTATTCTTCATTCTACCCTTTTATTATATTTTTCAATTTTCATTTGAAGTGGACATGATTGCAAGTGTCATACTAACTGTCAGCTTCTTTATTTTTTATCGAATCGCGTTTCTTTCAAAGGGATGGATAATCTACCTTTGGACATTTATTTTGATGGGTGTCTCTACGTCAACGATTTTTTTATTTGGGTATACCTTTTTTGCCTTTTTTATTGCCTACTTTATTGGTAATATAAGGGATAAGCGGTCTTTTTATCTGTTATACTTCATCCACTTAGGCACAACATCTTTTTCCATTAACTATGGCATTATTAATGAACCTAATCTGTTTTTGCCACAATTAGCCTTTGTCATTATTGCTTGGATCAGCGTGATACTGCTTCCATTTAGCACTCATAATAAAAACGAACGAGATATATTAGAAGATAAGCTTGAGGATGCTAACGAGCAACTGGCTGAACTGATTAAAGTGAAGGAAAGGCAGCGAATAGCAAGAGATCTTCATGATACGTTAGGTCAAAGTCTCTCAATGATTGGTTTGAAGAGTGAGCTTGCAAGAAAGTTAATTTATAAGAATCCGCAACAGGCAGCAATAGAAATCAAAGAGGTACAGCAAGCGGCGAGAACTTCATTAAATGAAGTGAGGAAACTAGTTTCTTCAATGAAAGGCCTTAGGTTACGAGATGAGCGGACGCTATCGGCGCAAATGCTAAAAGCAGCCCATATTGCGTGGGGATGGCATGAAGAAGATCGTGAAGTATTAACAAACGTCAATCTAATTACGGAAAATATCTTAGCAATGTCTTTAAAAGAAGCCGTTACAAATGTTGTGAAGCATAGTAATGCAACAACTTGCGAAGCGTTTATCCAAGCTAAAGAGGATCAACTCTTATTGATTGTTCGAGATAATGGCACCTTCAAAGCGACGGGAAATTATTTTGAAAAAGGAAATGGACTAGCCGGAATGAAGGAACGTCTTGAGTTTGTAAATGGCAGTCTTGAGGTTGATACATCAAATGGAACAGAGCTTCGAATAAAGGTGCCGTATGACATAAAAATAATCTACAAGGATGAGAACTCATGATTAAAATCTATATAGCTGAAGACCAACAGCTTCTGCTTGGGGCACTTGAAGCGTTGCTTAACCTAGAAGATGACATGGAGATCGTCGGAAAAGGCAAAACTGGGCAGGAAGCCGTAGATTATGTGAAGAAATATCAGCCTGACGTATGTATTATGGATATTGAAATGCCTGAAAAAACAGGACTTGAAGCAGCTGAAGAGTTAAAATCCTATGATTGCAAATTGGTGATCCTCACCACCTTTGCTAGATCAGGTTATTTCCAACGAGCCCTTCATGCAGGAGTGAGTGCCTACTTATTAAAGGATAGTTCAAGTGATGAACTAGCCCAGGCGATTCGTCATGTGGTAGATGGGAAACGAGTATACGCTCCTGAACTGATGGATGATGTGTTCCGTGAAACCAATCCATTAACGGAACGCGAAAAAGAAGTACTCTCACTCATTGCAGATGGGAAAAGCACAAAAGAAATTTCTATTGAACTTGATATAAAAATAGGCACAGTTCGTAATTACGTGTCAGTCATCTTAGAAAAATTAGACGTAAAAAACCGAATTGAAGCAGTTACACATTCTAAGGAGAAGGGATGGTTTGGTTAAACAAGCCGTCCCTTTATGTATGAATGAACACTATAAAAAACCAAATCATCATGAGTTCACTCACATAATGGTTTGGTTTTTTGTTCATCAAAAAGAAGAGAGTAGGGCTAGCCTATCGGACGAACACCCGTAAGAAGCTGATGATTTGTAAGCGGGATTGAATTACTTACAGAGTAATGAAGATCTACTGTAGATTGTACAAGTTAATTCGAATTATTAATTATTCCACTTGATATTTATTTGTTTCGTTATGACCTAAGCTCGTGCATGTTGATTCATTCGTACACTACTATCTCTTTTTTTACAGATAAACACTAAATTTAATTCTAATAATCTATTAAAAATACTGACGCTCTCACAAAGCGGATGGGCGCCATCCCCGTGGAAAGAGTGCCCCATCCTGGAAGCGACGAAACTCCAACAATCCCCGCCTGCTACTTTATTGTACAGATTAGTTTTATCAGACCAGTTTTTTCACAATTTTTGAGAAAAGAAAACCGCTTTAATGTTGAAAGAAATCGATAACTAATGAATACTTATACTTAACGAGAAAAATGATCTATTAATAATAAGAAGGAGTGTTCAATAAAGGCAATCCTAATGTTGTTTATTTTTATTATTTTTCCTGTGATTTTGATCGTTTTAAGCATGCTTTTGAAGCGGCATAGATACCTTGTTTTTCTGCTCGCTTTTATGCTGCCAGTTACATTTGTGGGGATCGAATCTTGAAAGCATTCTAGGTAACTTGGATGCCATTGCTCTTTACACTTCCGCGTATTTTGTAATCTGTGGAATGACGATGTTTATATCAGCAAAGGTACGAAAATCAACTTATTAATAGAGAGAAAAGGGAGCGATTATTATGCATCAAATAAAAAGAGTTGCAGTATTTTGTGGTTCAAGTGAAGGGTCAGATCCTATCTACATGGAGCAAGCTAGAAAATTAGGCGCCTTACTTGCTGACAAAGGAATAGGACTTGTATACGGAGGAGCTCAGGTGGGCTGCATGGGTGCAGTTGCAGATGCATGCTTAGAAGCTGGTGGTGAAGTAATTGGTGTTATTCCTGAAAAGTTAATGAATGTTGAGATTGCTCATAGTGGATTAACAGAGCAACACATCGTAAAAACCATGCACGAGCGGAAGGCAATGATGGCTGATCTATCTGACGCATTTATCGCATTGCCAGGAGGGGCTGGTACGTTGGAAGAGTGGTTTGAGGTCTTCACCTGGTCTCAACTTGGTTATCACCATAAACCATGCAGCTTCTTAAATGTAAATAATTTTTATGATCCATTATTACAAATGCTTGAGCACACCATCGAGCAAGGATTTATGCGACCAGCCTATCAGGAATTAATTATTACAGAGAATAGTGCTGAGGAATTGTTGGAAAAGCTCCATCAATTTCAACCGCTTGAATTATCTAAGTGGGGTAATTAGGTGTGAACGAACATGAAGATCGAAGCAAGTGGCCTGTCTGGGCAGAAGAGACAATTGTTATAGAAGAACCAACCCCGGAATGGCAAATAAAAGGCGAAGAAGAGAAGAAACAGTTGCTTTCTCTTCTCGACCCATTTGAGATTATAGACATTGAGCATATAGGTAGTACATCTATTCCTTCGCTACAAGCCAAACCGATTATTGACATTATGACTAAAGTAAAAGATTTTAGCCGATCAGATGAAATGGTGGCCGTATTAAGTGAACATGATTGGAACTATGTCCCTCCAAGCCTTGACCAACGGGAATGGAGAAAATACTTTGTGAAAGTACATAACAACAAACGAGTGGCTCATCTACATATAGTTCAAGAGGGGTCTGAAAGGTGGGACGAGCACTTACAATTTCGCAATACGCTACGAAACAATCCGAAACTAGTAGCAGAATATGCGACATTAAAAAAGAGACTTGCACACGAATTTGCTGGTGATCGTGAAGCCTATACGGAAGCAAAGTCTGAATTTATCCAGAAAGTTTTAAAGCGATACGTTTAGTTAATTTTTGCAAGGAGAGCTCATTACTAATCAAAGTACCAGTATTGATTAAATCACAAAAACACGAGAAGCTAGCGACATAAAATCATAAAAAAGGGGAGACCCAAATGAAGCAAGCAAGCTTGTACGAGCGCCTACATCTGACACATCCAATCATTCAAGCCCCAATGGCAGGAGGGATTTCTACCCCGGAGTTAACAGCAGCCGTTTCGAACAATGGTTGCCTTGGTATGATAGCCGCAGGGTATTTAGATCCAGATGCACTCCTTAAGGAAATTAAAGCAGTCAAGAAAAAGACTAAAAATTGGTTTGGCGTGAATCTCTTTGTTCCAAATGTTTATGAGATAGAGGATTGTGCACTACATACATCCAAAACTCTACTTGAACCAATTCATGAAAGTTTGCACATAGAACAACATCAAGTTTCACTACCTGAGGCCAAATGTGACGATGACAACTACCACCAATTAATAGATCTGATCATTCGAGAGAAAGTGCCTGTATGTACATTTACATTTGGTCTTCCATCTCGTGATGTGATTCATCGATTAAAACAGCAACATATCATTCTGATTGGAACCGCTACTACAGTTAAAGAAGCGATTGAAATCGAGCGAGCTGGATTGGATATGGTCATTTTGCAAGGTAGTGAAGCAGGTGGCCACAGAGGTACCTTCTTGCATACAGAGGATGAGGGTCTTATTGGATTAATGGCACTGATTCCACAAGCGGTTCGTCTGATTAATATTCCTGTTATCGCTGCAGGTGGCATTATGGATGGTAGAGCATTAATGGCGGCTCGTTGCTTAGGAGCAGCTGCTGTTCAGATGGGAACGGCTTTCCTAACATGTACGGAGAGTGGAGCAACAGATATACATAAGCAGGCCGTGACCAAAGCAACGGACAGTCAAACAACGTTAACAAGTGCGTTTTCAGGTAAAAAGGCGAGAGGAATCAATAACACGTTTATACGAATGATGCAGAAACATGAACATGACCTTCCTGTTTTTCCAATTCAAAATGCGTTAACTAAGTCAATTCGTGCAGCGTCTTCCAATCAAAACAATCGTGAATTTATGTCACTATGGTCGGGGCAAAGCCCAATGCTTGCTTCTTTACAATCAGCAGAAGAACTAATTGAGCGAGTAATGGAAGAAGCGGAGGAGGTTTGGAATGGTATCTAAACCTAATCAAAAAAAGACAACATTAGTTATATTAGGTGTTGGACATGCCAATCAATTAGTTTCAAAATCGTGTCAACCTGCTGTATATCGAGCATTTTTTGATCGTGTGAAACCCGATGTCATTGGAGTGGAGAGAGCACCTTTAGAGTTCTTAAAATCAAATTTTTATGATTTTACTCATGAACAACAGAACATTATCAGGTCTGCCTGAATGGACAAAGGTAGGGAAGCTTCAGCTTGAAGGGTATTGGGAGGATCATGTGCTTAGGTCTCGATAATTCACGATAAAGGTGGATAACATCATGAATGTAAAAAAAAGCAAAACAGATCGCGACAGAATGGATTTCTCAAGTATCTACTGAACTACCGACTTTTCATAGTGCATATCTGGCTGGCTCCATTGTATATAGGGAGGACCATTCTAAGTTACCCAAGAGCTCTGATCTAGATGTTCTGATTATTCTAAATCAAGCGGATATCCCAATGAAACCCGGTAAGATTGTCTATCAGGGTGTGCTTTTAGATGTGACGTACCTTCCTTGGGCGCAGTTTCAAAATTCAGAGAGGATACTTGGTTCCTACCATCTTGCAAATAGCTTAAAGAGCAAAATGATCCTCTCAGATCCCACAGGCGAGTTACAAAAAATCCAAGCAAAGGTTGCAGATCTCTTCCCAAAAAGAATGTGGGTAGAAGCAAGATGTGAGGATGCTCTAGAGCGAATAACCAATAATTTAGATAGTCACTCAAACAAAACACAGTGGGCAGATCAGGTGATGGCGTGGCTATTTGCTGCAGGTGTTATGACTCATGTTTTGCTCGTAGCAGATCTTCAAAATCCAACGGTTCGATTGAGATATCTGAATGTAAAAAAGCTTTTGCGGACCTACGATTTGGACCATGTATACGAGGAGCTTTTGGACTTTCTAGGTTGCCGGGAGCTTAGTTCAGACAGAATCTCCTCTCATCTTAATCAGCTGGAAACAACATTTGACGCAGCTGTATCTATTGCCAAAACACCGCTTTTTTTTAGTTCAGACATCACAAAAGAGGCTAGATCAATCGCTATTGATGGAAGTTGCGAGCTTATTAAAGCCGGGTCTCATCGAGAAGCCGTTTTCTGGATGGTTGCAACCTATGCACGCTGCCATCAAATATTTGCACTTGATGCACCAAAGCTTTTGCACATGCCTGGTTTTAATTCTTTATTAGCAGATCTAGGTATAACCAGCACAGATGATCTAGACAAACGAGTAGCCGAGATTAGAGAATACTTACCAAACCTAAAAAAATATGCTGAAGCAATCATGTCGCAGAATTCAGGTAGTGGATGAATGAGGGAGAACAAGCAAGGTATAAACGCTACGGTGATGGATGTGAAATGTGGCTTTGTTGAAAAGTAGATAGCTAAGGGAGATCGGGAAAAGATGTTCTGGATCGCTACACCTGCTAAGACTGCTAATCAAATCTAAAAAAGCATTACTCGCAAAAAGAAAACGGCATATATATCCAAACGTTGGCGTCTTATAGCGTGGTTATTAGAAGCAAAAGCGCTATTCGCATAACTAAACTAAAAAGGATGTGATCATATGAAGGCAATCTTATTTGACTTTGATGGTACACTCGCGCACACATTGCCTGTTTGTTTTGAAGCTTTTCAAGAAGTATTTCGCAGGTTTGATGAGAGAGAATTAACGAATGAGGACATCATAAGCATGTTTGGACCATCTGAGACAGGTATTATTCGGGAAAATCTGAAGCACACAGACTCATCTAGTGCGATTGAATTATATTATACTGTTTACTCTGAAACGCATGATAAATTGGTACCTCATTCTCCGGAAATCATTGAGTTGTTAGGAGATTTAAGGAGGAAAGGGTATCAATTAGGCATTGTAACAGGCAAAGCACAGCGGAGCCTAGATTTATCATTAGAAGCTCTGAAGATGACATCGTATTTTGATGTGGTGATAACAGGAGACGATGTGACTAATGCAAAACCTCATCCAGAAGGGATTCAACAAGCGATGAAAAGGCTAGGAGTTACAAATGAGGATACGATTTACCTTGGTGATAGTGATGCAGATATTCTGGCAGGCATTGATGCAGGTGTTCGCACGGTTGGTGTTTACTGGTTACCAGACTACCAGCCAACTTTTACTCAGAAACCAGATGTTGTATGTAACAAAACAACTCAATTACTCACAAGCTTTGGTATAGAGTAAGCATACTTCATTGACACTTACCTACTAGTAAGTTAGTATAAAAAAATGAAAAATAGAAAAGAACAAATCATTAAATTAGCAGTGGAAAAGATTCAAGAAATGGGTTATATGAACTTTAGTTACGATGATTTATCGAAAGAATTACAAGTAACCAAAGCCAGCATACATTATCATTTTGAAAAAAAAGAAGACTTAGGTTTGGCTGTTTGCTCTCATCTTCGTGAAGGATTAGAGGAGTTGGCAGATGAACTCAATCATTCATCTATCCAAGTGAAAGATCGACCGTATGCATTTATTTTAAGACGGATGCAACATATCTCTTCAACTGGAATTTGTCCGGTGACGGCTTTTCAAGCAGATATGAACGAGTTAACAAATGATTTACAGGAAGAAGTTAAAAGGTTAAGTCAATTAGAGGCATTTAGTATGGTCGAATTATTGAGGGATGCTAAGAATGAGGGAGCTATTCAAGGCACAACAAAAGAGGACCTAGAGGATTTGTCTTGGTTATTGCTTTCAACAATAAAAGGTGGCTTGCAATATAAACGTGCCATAAATGAAACGGTGCTAGAGAAGATATTAGGTCAGGTTAGACTTCTTTTAAAATAGAAAAATAGAGGTGCAAACATGGGACGCAGAGTTGTTGTAACAGGAACAGGTGTTATTTCGCCACTTGGAAATACTGTAGAGGCATTTTGGAGTCATTTAAAGCAGGGCAAATCAGGTATTAAACGAATTGAGTCTGAAGCATATGAAGGAATTGCAACTCAGATTGGTGGATATATCACTGATTTTAAACCCGAAGAGTACATGGAGAAAAAAGAGATTGGCAAATATGATCGGTTTGCCCAGTTTGCGTATGCAGCATCGATGCAAGCACTTAAGCAGTCTAAGCTAGATTTAGAGCAGGTCAATGGTGAGCGGATGGGTGTCTATATTGGTTCTGGAATTGGCGGAATTGATACTACTTTAGAAAATCATTCCGCTCTTTTAGAGAAAGGTCCAAGAAGAGTTTCGCCATTCATGGTGCCAATGATGATCGGAAATATGGCCACGGGAATTGTTTCAATGAAAACGGGCTTTAAAGGACCAAGCTTTTCACCAGTGTCCGCCTGTGCGACCGCTAACCACGCGATTGGTGAAGCGTTTTTGAATATTAAGCATGGTTACTCTGATGGTATTCTCGCTGGTGGAGCAGAGGCACCAATTAACCCACTTGCCTATGCAGGCTTCTCAAGAATGAGAGCAATGTCAACATTAAACGATTCACCTGAATTAGCCAGTAGACCTTTTGATAAAAACCGCGATGGTTTTGTGATGTCTGAAGGCGCGGGAATCCTGTTTCTTGAAGAGTATGAGCATGCCTTAAATCGTGGAGCAACGATATTAGGAGAAATCGTTGGATACGGCTCAACAACGGACGCCTATCATATCACCTCACCAGATCCAAGTGGTGCGGAGCGAGCCATGAAGTTAGCACTTGAGATGGGTAGTATCAACAAAGAAAATGTTCAATACATTAATGCTCATGGGACAAGCACACCTGAAGGAGATCAGTCTGAAACAAAAGCCATTAAGCAGGTATTTGGCGATGCAGCATACCAATTAAAAGTCAGCTCAACAAAGTCCATGACTGGTCATCTTTTTGGTGCAGCAGGCGGAATTGAAGCAATTGCGACCTTACATGCTGTTCAACAAGACATCGCTCCTCCAACCATTAATTATGAGACACCAGACGAAGCATGTGATTTAGACTACGTACCAAACCAAGCAGTGAGCATATCCATTGAATATGCTTTGTCTAATGGTTTTGGCTTTGGCGGACATAATGCTGTGGTAGCCTTTAAGAAATATCGTGATTAAGGAAATTGAGATTGATTTAGCTGAGATGGCTACAAAAGTCTGGGAGCTTCAGATGCTCTCTTATCAGGTGGAAGCAGACATCATTGGTGTGCAAGATTTTCCACCATTGCGTGAACGTGCGCAGGATATTCAGCAAAGTGAGGAAATCTTTTACGGGTATTATCAAAACAAGGATTTAGCAGGCGTCATTTCGATTGATTGGAATGAACGTATCATTCATATTACACGATTAATGATTCATCCAGACTACTTTAGAAAAGGAATCGCCACTCAGCTTTTAACATTTGTAAGCTCACTGAATCAACAGACCAGAATGATAAAAGTTTCAACAGCTTTAAATAATGAACAAGCGGTGAGAGCATATCTAAAGCAAGGGTTTAAGCAAAAGACAAAAACGTATATGCCAGAGGGTCTCTGGATTGTGTCTTTTGAGAAGAAGTGCTAATACAGATCTTGACAATCTATTAAAAGGCAATATATAGTTTACGTTATGTAATCTATATATTGCTTTTTGAGTTGGAGTGAAAACGTTGCAGAACAGAATAAAGGTAGCTCGAGTTGAGAAGTCGTTAACACAGGAGCAGCTTGCTGCGGCTGTTAAGGTAACAAGACAGACAATCGGATTAATTGAAAAAGGTCAATATAATCCAAGCTTGCAACTGTGTGTGGCAATTGCAAAAAAGCTGGATAAAACACTAGATCAATTATTTTGGGAGGTAGAATAGATGAGATCTTGGGTTTCTTTTTTATTGCCAAATGATGAATATAAACGAGAGCAAATTCTATATTTTTTAACAGAAGGCGCATTTGTACTAATACTTTATTTAGTGGGAATTTTATTAGTAGGAGATTTGCTTCCGATCCTCTTAACACCTCAACTAGTTGCTCTTATTGGCTTAGGATTATACTGCTTGTATACAACTCTACGGTATACATTCTCAGGAATTGAATTTACGGACATCGCCCGACATGAGGACTACCAGAAGCAAGTAAAAGTGATTTCAGTTAGATCGATTGGTTTTTTATTTACTTTTTTACTTTTGTCATTTCTATTTATGAATAACAGTGATTGGTTAAGTAGTAGCATATTAGCTCTTATTGCATCAATGTTCTTGTTTACACTAAATTATCTGTCTCTTAGAAGATCTTATCGAAAAAATAAAGAAATCTTAGATTAAATTTTGGGTTTGACTCTCACGTTACGTGATAGCTTATTGTTGGTTTTGAGGGAGGTGAGTCAGATGTTGAAGATAAAAGAGGTAGCTAATTTGGTAGGTATAAGTGTGCGCACACTTCACCACTATGATGAGATTGGGTTACTCAGTCCGGATGAAGTGACCGAATCAGGTTATCGCTTGTATTCACAGAACAATATTGATGACTTACAGCACATTCTCTTTTATAGAGAGTTGGATTTCCCTCTGAAAAAAATCAAAGAAATTATGAGTAGTCCAGACTTTGATCAGGAGAAAGCTCTGCAGCTTCACCGAAAAATGCTTACAGAGCGCCGCAATCAAATTGATCAAATGATCGTAACCATTGAGAGGACACTTAGATCTAAGAAGGGTGAGATTCAGATGTCAAACAAAGAAAAATTTTCAGGATTTGATTTTACAGGTTGGAACAAACACGAGGATGAGGCACGTGAGCGCTTGGGGAGATCAAGTTGTAGATGATGCCGCCGCTCATGTGAAAGGAAAAGAGAAAGAGCTTGGAGACCAAATGAATCAGATCTACCGTGATTTAGCAGCCGTGCGCCACCTAGATCCAAGCAGCAAGGAAGCACAAGAAGCGATTCATGAATGGTACAGCTTTCTAAAAAACATTGGTACGTATTCATTAGATGCTTTTGCAGGTTTAGGAGAGATGTATGTAGCTGATGAGCGCTTTACTAAGAACATTGACCAATTTGGTGCTGGATTGTCTGAGTTTATGCGTGATGCGATGAAGGAATATGCCACACAGAATAAGTAACTAAGGTTTTTAAAAAGGTACATTAAAAGCTGCTTGGTCCCTTTTGGGAACAAGCAGCTTTTTACGTTTAATGCGATCGTTTTTTTATTAAACGATAACTTTCCTTATCTACAATTAAAGGAGAATGACTGTCTAAGCTAGCTCCACTTGTGTGGTCAACAAGTGTATGGTTTATCAGCACTTCCGGAATCAAAATCGATTGCTCTGTTTGACTTCGGTTAATAGCAAAAAGAAGGGTTTCCTCTTTTGTATGGGTTGAATAAAGCAGTACATCATTAATACCAGAGTCATAAAATTGAATGGTTTCATACGTTCCCATTGCGGACAGCTCTTTGCGCCATTGGATGAGATCCTTCACGAAGTTAAATAAAACGGTATCTTGTTTATTTTCATCCCAAATCATACATGCACGGCAACCAGGGTCATTATCACCAAGCCATACCAATCTCATCTCCATAGTAAATGCATGGAGAACCAGGAAAAGAGAAGAGCATAAGATATTGAAGCATCACTTGATTTTTATTGCCATTACTTTCTGTTAACACACGAGCTGTATCATGACTGTCGAGTAAGTTGAATTGAACTTGATTAACAGGATGAGGATAGCTGAATAAATGTCTAGTAATAGTCTGTTTAAATGAACCTGCAGTCTCACCACGCAGGATGAAATCTTGAATAGCATCTGTTAAAGGATAATTCATCACTGCATCAAATTGATCTCCCGCAAGCCAAGGTGTGGATTGATGCCAGATTTCCCCTAGAATATACACATCCTCTTTTGTTTCCTTCACAGTGCGGCGGAAGTCTCGCCAAAATTCATGATCAACTTCGTTAGCCACATCAAGGCGCCATCCATCAATATCAAACGTTTCAATCCAATAACGGGCAACCTGAAGTAAGTATTCCTTCACTTCTGGATTAGCTGTATTTAATTTTGGCATCATGCCAACAAAGGCAAATGTTTCGTAATTAGGTTTCTGTGCATGAGGATCTAATGGATAGCTATGTGGGTGAAACCAATCTCTGTACCGAGAATCCTCTCCATATTTGAGTACATCTTGAAATGGCTTAAAGTAATACCCGCTGTGATTAAAAACCGCATCTAGCATGACCCGTATCCCTCGTTTATGACATTCCTGTACGAGTTTCTTTAAGGTCTGCTCATCGCCAAATTGCGGGTCGATCTGCATATAATCGATCGTGTCATATTTGTGATTTGAGAACGCTTTAAAAATGGGTGTGAAATAAATTCCGTTAATGCCGAGACCGCTTAAGTAATCCAGATGATTGATTACTCCTTGTAAGTCACCACCAAAAAATGAATCGACTTTTGGTTTTTCGCTTCCCCATGGTAAGACGTTATCTGGATTAATGGTGGAATCCCCATTTGAGAAGCGTTCCGGAAAGATTTGATACCAAACCGTATCTTTTACCCAACTTGGAGGAGAGAATATCTCATTCTCGTGGAGATAGGGTAAACAGAAATAAGGAGAAACATGTTTAGGTTTCTCTTGATAGAAGCCACGCTCTGTATAAACAACAGATTCATCCGTTGAGGTTAGGATGAATCCGTAACGTAAGCGGTAATGTGGCAATTGAAGGGTGACTGTCCAATAATCGTGAAGATCATCAGAGCCAATGAGTGACATAAATGTTTCAGAAGACTGCCAAATGTCTTGATCCCATACATATGGATCGCCATGTATGATTGTCACTTGAAGAACATCATTTTTGGCTGTTTTTATACGCACGCAAACAGATTCTTTGTCGATAGAATAAAGTTCAGCAGGAGTTTGTAGATGACTAATAGCAGTAAATATCATGAATAGTACCTCCATATCAATAGAATAGCTAAAGTTTAGAACAAGCCAGATCGACTGTCAACGAAATAATGCAAACGTTTTCTTGAAATATATTGCTAAAATAAAAACTAGATACTATACTAATCTATAGTTAATGAAAACACTTTCATTGTTTTATGCAAACGTTTGCGTAAGTTGTAAGGTTTTACATAAAAATAGAGGAGGGTTTGAAAATGAGTAACGTTAAAAGCTATTTTATACCTGTAGTTGTAGGTCTTTCTCTAACATTAACTGCTTGTGGACCGGAGCGGGGAGATGAAGTAGAGGAATTAGTACCTGATGAAGCGACAGAAGCAAATAAGCCTGATTCTTTACAAGTTTGGGTTCATGATACTGAGACGTATTTAGAAGCATACAAGGAAATTGCGGATGCATTTACACAGGAAACAGGTATTGATGTCCATTTAGTACCTTTTGGTCTTTTCGATCAACTAGAAGCAATGTCACTCGATGCACCCTCAGGTAGAGGGCCAGACTTATTTTTTCAGCCTAACGATATGACTGGGAACGCATATCTTCAAGGAGTTGCAGCTGAATTAGATCTAACTGAGGAGCAGAAAGAGGGTTATATAGATGGCTCTTTAGAGGCTCTTAGCTATGATGGAGCCCAAATTGGCATTCCAAGCGTCAGTAGAAACCTACGCATTAATGTACAATAACGAACTCATTTCTGAAGCACCAGAGACGCTTGAAGAGCTCGAGCAAATTGGTGAAGAACTAACGATTCCTGCAAACGATCAGTATGGATTTCTACTCGAAGCTCAGAATGCATTTTTTGCTTATCCTTTTTTAGCAGCATACGGAGGATATTTCTTCGGTGAAGAAAACGGAGGATATGATGTTGGGGATATTGGTCTTTCGAATCAAGGGACAGTGGAAGGAACTGAATTAATTAGATCATGGTATGAAAAAGGCTATCTACCAAGAAACTTAAATGCAGATATTATGAATGGTTTATTTTTACAAGGGAATGTAGGGGCTGTTGTATCTGGGCCTTGGAACATTAATGATTATCGCAATGCTTTAGGGGACAGTCTTGAAACAGCTCCTCTTCCAATGATTGATGGAGAAAGACTCAAATCTTTTGCTGGAGTGAAAGGTTGGATGGTTAATCAATACAGTGACCATATAAATTGGGCAAAAGAACTGGCTTTGTTTATGACGAGTAAGGAAAGCTCTGAAATTTTCTTTGAGTACGCTCAGGAGATTCCGGCGCGTGATGACATTGAACTAGAAAATGAATTATACGATGGGTTTGTCGAGCAATTGGAATACGCTCAGTTTATGCCGAATATCCCTGCTGTTTCAGCCGTGTGGGAACCTCTCGGTGATGCGCTGATCTTTATAAGTAATGGGGACGATGCGGAAGAAGTGTTACTAGAAACTCAAGGAATGATAGAAGATGAAATTGAAATTATGGGGGCTTGGAGATGAATGAAACCTCAACATCATTCACTACAAGTAAATAAGAAAAGTCGTGTACTCACTGCTGCTTTACTTTCGATTGTACCTGGATTGGGCCAAATCTATAATAAGCAACGTCTAAAAGGGATTTGTTTCTTATTATTGGCAGTAGCCTTTGGTATTGTATTTTATGACATTCTGAACATTGGTTTCTGGGGGCTCGCAACACTTGGCACATTACCCGGTGTTGATGATTCAAGGACATTAATTGGTCAAGGTATTGTAGCCGTATTTTTAACGATGTTTGCAGTGCTCTTCTACATACTCAACATAAAAGATGCACGCAAGATAGCCCGGCAGCGAGAAGAAGGATACGAGCCTTTATCGATAAGAGAGGGATTTAGACATTCATGGGACAAAAGCTTCCCATATGTTCTCATTACGCCAGGATTAATTCTATTATTTATCGCTGTAATCTTTCCACTTCTATTTATGATTGTGTTGGCCTTTACTAATTACAACTTATTTAATGCGCCTCCAAGAAGTGTATTAGATTGGGTCGGCTTTCAAAACTTTATGGACTTAGCTACTATCCCAATTTGGAGAAATACCTTTTTCTCCGTTCTTTCATGGACGATAGTCTGGACAGCGGCAGCGACCACTTCTCAAATTGCGCTTGCGATGTTTTTAGCGGTGATCGTAAACGACAAACGAATTAAATATAAACGATTGATTCGTACAGTGTTAATTTTGCCTTGGGCAGTGCCAAGCTTTGTTACCATATTGATCTTTGCAGCTTTGTTTAACGACGGGTTTGGTGCAATTAACAGAGATCTATTAGAGCCACTTTTTAATACAAGTATTCCATGGCTTACAGATCCATTCTGGACCAAGATTGCATTAATTATGATTCAGACGTGGCTTGGCTTTCCATTTGTTTTCGCCTTATTTACTGGGATTTTGCAGAGTGTCTCTGATGATTGGTATGAGGCAGCGGATATGGATGGAGCTAGTCGTTTTCAGAAGTTCCGTTTTATCACCATGCCACACGTTCTTTTTGCGACAGCACCCCTTTTGATTATGCAATACGCGGGGAACTTCAATAACTTTAATATTATCTACTTATTTAACGAAGGTGGACCACCAGTCCGTGGGCAAAATGTTGGAGGAACGGATATTCTTATTTCTTGGGTGTATAGTCTTGCATTTGAAAACTCTCAATATAGTATGGCTGCAGCGATCTCAATAATAATTGGTCTAATTGTAGCGGTATTTGCTATTTTTCAGTTCCGTAAAAGCAGAACATTTAAGGAAGGGGAATAAGGAATATGAAGCAGAAAACAAAATCGCGCATTGAAGTTACGTTAATCTACCTGTTTCTTTTATTAATGTTTGTTGTCATTGGCTATCCACTATTATGGACAATTGGACTTTCATTAAATGAAGGCACGAACTTATATAGTGCAAGTATTATTCCTGAAAATTGGTCACTCGAACATTATAAATGGCTCTTTTTTAGCGAACAGAGCAACTATGTACAATGGTATATCAATTCTTTAATTGTCGCGTTTGCCACGTCTATATCAGCTACTGTGATTGTATGTCTGACTTCTTATGCCTTCTCTAGGTACAAGTTTGTTGGAAGAAAAAATGGGCTTTACTTCTTTCTAGTATTGCAGATATTCCCAGTGATTATGGCGATGGTTGCAATCTATGTGCTTCTAAATACGATTGGTTTGCTCGACTCTCTGCTAGGTTTGGTGTTGATCTATGTAGGCGGAGCAATTCCGATGAATGCTTTTCTAGTGAAGGGTTATTTCGATACCATTCCTAAAGAACTAGATGAGTCAGCTAAGCTAGATGGGGCAGGTCACTTTCGTATATTCTTCACGATCATGCTGCCATTAGCAAAGCCAATCCTGGCAGTTGTTGCGTTATTTAATTTTATGTCACCACTGATGGACTTTATCCTACCAAGAATTGTGTTGCGCAGTCCTGAAAACTATACATTAGCTCTTGGGTTATTCAACTTCGTAAGTGATCAATTCGCTAACAACTTTACACGATTTGCTGCAGGAACGGTATTAATTGCCGTACCGATTGCGATTGTTTTCTTGTTCTTACAACGTTATTTGATTTCAGGACTTTCTTCTGGAGCAACAAAGGGATAAATAAAGATGATGATAAAAGGGGTTTAATTATGAATAATCAATGGTGGAAAGAAGCGGTATGCTACCAAGTTTATCCGCGCAGTTTTAATGATACAAATGGGGATGGAATTGGCGATTTAAAAGGGGTTATTGAGAAGTTAGATTATCTAAAGTGGTTAGGTATTGACGTCATTTGGATGAGTCCGATGTATGACTCTCCTAATGATGATAATGGATATGATATCCGGGATTACAAAGCAATAATGGATGAGTTTGGTACGATGGATGACTTTAATCAATTATTAGAAGAAGTTCATCTTCGAGGAATGAAAATCATTATAGACTTAGTTATTAACCATACGTCAGATGAGCATGAATGGTTTGTTGAATCAAGATCATCTATTAATAGTGAAAAAAGAGATTGGTATATATGGAAAGATGCAAAAGAGGATGGGTCAGAGCCTAATAACTGGGCCTCAATCTTTAATGGGTCTGCTTGGGAATGGGATGAGCACTCGAAACAGTATTATCTTCACATTTTCTCAAAAAAGCAACCAGATGTTAACTGGGAAAACAAGGATGTCCGTAATGTCTTGTACGAAACAATGAACTGGTGGCTAGATAAAGGAATAGACGGCTTTAGAGTAGATGCCATTAGCCATATAAAGAAAATAGAAGGTTTGCCAGATTTAACGAATGAAACGTCAGATCGATTTGTAGAGTCTTTCGATGGGCATATGAATCGTCCAGGCATTCAAACGTTTTTACAGGAAATGAAGCAAGAAACGTTGGATCATTATGATGTGATGACTGTAGGAGAGGCCAATGGTGTCAGCATGGAGGATTCGAATGATGTGCGGGCCTGGGTCGGAGAAAAAGACGGGGTATTTGACATGGTTTTTCAGTTCGAGCACCTTGGACTATGGAATAAAGATGCTGAACAAAGATTGAATGTACCGGCTCTAAAAGAGGCGTTAACAAAGTGGCAATATGGGCTAGAAGGAATTGGTTGGAATGCTCTTTTTATCGAAAACCATGACCAAGCCACGCTCTGTTTCATCTTGGGGCAATGATACAGTTTATTGGGAGGCTTGTGCAAAAGCACTTGGAACACTGTATTTCTTAATGAAGGGCACTCCTTTTATCTATCAAGGTCAAGAAATAGGAATGACAAATGTACAGTTTCCAACTATAGAAGATTATGATGATGTGTCCATGCGAAATTATTATGAACAAGAACGTAGTAAAGGTAGACCTCATAATGAAATAATGGAGGTTATTTGGACTCAAGGCCGTGATAACTCTCGGACACCGATGCAGTGGACGAATGAGGCAAATGGAGGCTTCAGTACGGCTGATCAAACCTGGCTGAAAGTCAATCCGAATTTCAAAGACATTAATGTGCATATGCAGCGAAAAAACAGTAAATCCATTTTGACTTATTATAAAAAGATGATTGAATTACGAAAAAATAGCAAAACATTGATCTATGGAGCTTATGAACTTTGTGAGCTTAATGATGAGCAACTATACATGTATAAGCGATGTGGAGAAGAGGAAGCGTATACAATCATTGTGAATCTATCAGAGGAAACAAAGGAATTTGGCTACGTCAACATGGGTGAATATATATTTGGTAACTACGAAAATCATAAGTCTGATCAACTTATGCCATATGAAGCAAGAGTATACAAGTCATAGTGTTTTTACCAACCATACTATAGACAAAGTATAGCTAATGATTCATTATAAAAGGATAGATTGAAGACCGTTTGAATGCAAAGGATGGAATATTAGTGACCGTAACCATAAAAGACGTAGCAAAAAAAGCAAATGTAGCGCCATCTACTGTCTCTCGTGTTATTGCAAATAATTCAACGATCAGTACCAAAACAAAAGAAAAGGTACGGGCGGTGATGGAAGAGCTTGGCTACTACCCAAATGTTAATGCTAGAAACCTGGTGAATAATCATACCAATGTAATAGGTGTCATTATGCCAAGTGCTACCTATGCACCATTTCATAATCCTTTTTTTCCAGAAGTGCTTAGAGGGATTACTACTCAGGCAAATGAACAGAGGTACGGTCTGTATTTATCCACTAGCCAAACGGACCTAGATATCCTAGAAGAAGTAAAAGAAATGGTGTACAGTCGTCGAGTTGATGGCATAATATTACTGTATTCAACAATAGCTGATCCAGTCATTGATTTTCTTTTAGACAAATCGTTTCCGTTTGTTGTAGTTGGTCAGCCGCCAGAGCAGCTTAAAGAAAAGGTCTTCTTTGTTAATAATGACAATGTTAAAGCAGCTAAAATGGTGACAGAGTATCTATTACTTTTAAAGCACAAACGAATTGCCTTTGTAGGTGGACGGCGAGATGCCTTTGTGACTATTGATCGGAAAAATGGCTACATAGAAGCACTTGAAACTTCTGCTATTCAGATTGATGAATCGCTCATGGTTTATCATGATGAAATTTTTGAAGGCGGTGAAAAAGCAGTTATAGAGCTTATGTCACAAAAAAATCCTCCTTCAGCAATGATTGTCACAGATGATTTAATGGCTTTAGGTGTATTACGAATGCTCTTCAGTATGAATGTATCTGTACCAGATAATATGTCTGTTGTTAGTTTTAATAATGTGTTGATGTCTAAGTTGTCAACGCCTCCACTTACAACGCTTGATATTCATATTCATGAGCTCGGATACAAAGCGGCTCAAATGCTTCGTCAGTGTATACTTGATCCAAAAGCATCTCCTACAAGTCATATCGTGGATCATCATCTGATTCGTCGGGCGACAAGCAGAGCACATAAAGAAATCTCAACATAATTCATAGCCTGAATATCCGCTGAGGATTTTCAGGCTATTTAGCTATATGGATGTAATACACTTGCATAAGTATCTCCTTAAACATAAATGTACTTTCCGATGTAATTGATAAAAGTTAAAAGGATAAATAATGTTTCGCATTAAAGAATACAACTTCAAAAAAGTAGGTGATGAAGATGTACCTTAAAAGAATTACACTTCTGCATAATAAGATCTCATCTTATGATACGTATCCTTTTTCAATTCCTGCGGTTAAACAGCTTCATGATCTTAAACTTGATCATTCCGTAACCTTTTTTGTAGGAGAGAACGGCTCTGGTAAATCAACTCTTCTAGAAGCGATTGCCGATAAATGCGAGTTTAATACGGCAGGAGGAGGACGAAATAATAGCTTTGAGGTACACGCTTCAAAGTCAGTACTTGGCGACTATATCCGCTTGGCCTGGATGCCCAAAATCACAAATGGATTTTTCCTTAGGGCGGAATCGTTTTATCATTTTGCGACACATCTCGATGAACTCGATGATCCAAGAAGATATCAACAATATGGTGGGAAATCTCTTCATCACCAATCTCATGGCGAATCCTTTCTCTCATTATTTATGAACCGTTTTAATGGCAAGGCTCTTTATCTATTGGATGAGCCTGAGGCCGCTTTATCTCCAAGCTAGACAATTAGCCTTTATAAAAGTGATTCACGACCTTGTTTCGAGTGATCAGGCTCAGTTCATCATTGCGACTCACTCTCCTATATTGCTCGGGTACCCAGATGCTGAGATCTTCAGCTTTGATGAGCAGTCCATTAGCTCTGTTGAATATGAAATGACAGATCATTATCAGCTAACAAAGTACTTTCTACAGAATCGAGAGAGGGTTTTTTTCGAATTGTTTAAAGAAGAGCAGTAAAAGAATAGCTCTTCTTTTACATTTTTTATTGTGTTAAAGTGGAGATAAAGGTATAATATTCCAACTGGAGAGGAGGCTTTAAAATGCTATATTTGCCGTATATACTTGCTACACTTGGTGGTACCTATTTAATTGTGTTTATACTTAATGGCATTCTTGATACATTGTTTGGACTAGAACCAAGTATCAAAAAATGGGCACTGTCCTCAGCTGTTATTACCATTATTATTCTATTGGCTTTTAACTTGTTCGGAGGCATTGGTATATTGGTGTAGAGTTATTCATTCCAATATTCCTCCATTATTTCATGTGACCAATCAGGTTGATGAATAGGTTCCTTTGGTAGAAATTCCTTCATAACGGGTTTGATATCCACGATAGGTGTTCCATCAATACAATCTAAACCTCGAACGATCAATTTCTTCCCTTGCCTTCCAAGTAACTGGACCGTCGTTAAGCCTAATCGATTTGGTCTGTTTTTCCCTCGTTGAGCAAAAATCCCTGTTAATGGGAAAGTTTCATTATTTCTAGGATGTCTTGCGCCGTTTTCAATTCTCTCTTTATCCACTTTATGAAAATAAAAAATAATCTCAAGATGTGAGAATGTTTCAATTTCGAAGAGAGATTCTTCAGAAAATGAATCATTAATCATTATGCTCGATTGTACGTTCCCCCAGTTATCATCTTCTACTTCCACTCTTTTGTTTGATACAACGCCTATTGGATCAATTGTTACCACCTAATCAGCTCCCTTCAAATTATGCACAATATAGTATACTTATCATTATACAATATTTCCCTTATGTCGGATTGAAAAAAAATAAAAAAAAAGCTTTATTTCTTCGGATAAGAGGCGTATGATCATTTTTAGAAATAAAAGATTAACGCAGAATATTTCAGGTGAAATAACGGGGGAACCAACGAGTTCTAATTGAACTCTGGGGTTAATTATTTGCTACTTATAGATAGTGAATAACGGGTACTCTCAAGTCCGAATCCGACAGCTAACCTCGTATGCGTTTTGAGAGAGAACAAACGGTGAAAAAGCGTAAGCTCCCGGATGAAGCTCTCTTTTCTTGGAGTTTTTTTGTGCTGTTATGAGTTAATAAGGAGGTTTTATAACATGAACATGGAAGAAAAAATTATGGTTTGTCATATCTCAGAGAATCACAATGGGGACCCGCTACTCGAGAGAGGGGTTCAGTTGTCACAGATGTTTGATTCTCCATTATATATATTATATTTAAGTGGGCAGTCAGAAGATGAACAAACACACAAAGATCAACTTAATCGATTAGGATGTCAAGATTTGGTCGATGATAATCGTATGAGCTCGATCTTTCAAACGTATAAAGGACAGGATAAGCTGCCGCAAATCATCTTGGATAAGGCACGCGAGAATCAAATTACCCAGCTTGTTATTGGTCAGTGTAGTCAATCAAGATGGGAGCTTCTAAAAAAAGGTGATTTTGTTAACAGACTTGTTAGCAAAATGGGCGACATTGATTTGCATATCGTTCCTGTGAGTAAATAGAAAATCTTATGCACTGAATTAGGGGTGAATGTCTTGAAAAAACAATTTATTGTTATTGGGCTAGGACGATTTGGTAGTAGCTTAACTAAAACGTTGGTTGAGGCTGGTCATGAGGTACTTGCCGTAGATAAGGATATTGATTTAGTGCAAGGCATGTCTTCTATCGCGACGCATGCAATACAGGCTGACGCAACTGATGAATCTGTTCTAAAAGAACTTGGTGCAGGGAATTTTAGTCATGCTGTGGTGGCAATTGGTGAGAATTTGCAATCCAGTATCTTGACAACTCTTCTTCTAAAAGAGATGAATATTCCTAAAGTAACCGTTAAAGCTAAAAATATCATCTATGGAAAAGTCCTTACCAAAATTGGTGCAGATCAAGTTGTATATCCTGAGAGAGACATGGGTATACGCCTAGGTAGACAACTTAGTTCGGACAATTTAATTGATTATATCGAACTCTCCCCTATATATAATTTAGTGGAAATGAATGCTCCAGCTGCTATGAATGGTTATTCTATTTATGATTTGGACGTCAGAGCAAAATATGGTGTCAATATTATGGCTATTAAATCGAACGGTGAGATTAACATTTCACCAAGAGCAGAAGATAAAATTCAGACTGGGGACACATTACTCTTAATTGGTTCGAATGAAGATATTAGTGCATTGGAACGAAAATATGAATGAAGTGGATTATAATGATAAACACCTATTGAAAATTGATTTTAAACAAATGACAAGTAAGATGAGCCCACCTCAGTTTGTCATGCTTGTTTTTCTATTTCTGATACTGATAGGTACTTGTATACTCGCTTTGCCAATCTCTTCAGCAAGTGGTTTGTCTATTGGTCTTTTAGATGCTCTTTTTACAGCAACATCTGCTGTGTGTGTAAATGGGTTAGTCGTAGTAGATACTGGTTCAGTTTTTTCTACATTTGGGCAAGTAGTTATTATGATTTTAATTCAGGTTGGTGGCTTAGGGTTTATGACAATGGGTGTTATTGTAGCGATCATGCTTGGTAAGAGAATTGGCTTAAAACAGAGATTAATTATTCAGCAGACAACCCAATCTAAGTCTTCATCAGGATTAGTTAAGCTTTGTCTCTATATTGTTTTTATTGCCTTTGCTTTTGAAACGGTTGCTGTTACTGTACTTACCTTACGTTGGATGGGAGATATGGGGTTTGCAGAGGCATTATATCATGCCGTTTTCCATTCTGTATCTGCTTTTAATAATGCAGGTTTTGCTCTCTGGTCAGATAGTCTTTCGAGTTATGTGAATGACCCTGTTGTTAACTTAACGATCATTTGGTTATTTGTTAGTGGTGGTCTTGGTTACATTGTTATTGTAGAGCTCATTAGAAAACGAAAATGGAGAAGTTTTTCATTACATACTAAAATTGTTCTTGTTAGTTCAGGTTCATTACTTGCTATTGGTTTCTTACTTGTTTTTGCGTTAGAAACATTGAATCCACAAACCTTTGGACAGTTGTCTTGGTCAGAACGAATATGGTCCGGCTTCTTTCAGAGTGCGACTTCAAGAAGTGCTGGCTTTAATACAATTGATATTAGTAATATGTTATCAGCTTCTCAACTTGTTTTAATCATTCTCATGTTTATAGGAGCTTCCTCAGGTGGAACGGGTGGAGGGATTAAAACGACTACTTTTTTCGTTTTAATCTTAGCTACATTTAATACCTTTCGCGGTGGCGGACAAATTCATGCTTTTGAGCGCAAAATCTCTGTTGAGATTATTATGAGAGCTCTTGCGGTAGTAATTAGTTCACTGCTTTGTGTTTTTGTCGTTGCGCTCCTCCTTACTGTGACTGAAGGAATTTATGAAGAACATTTTATGGAAGTACTTTTTGAAGCTACTTCTGCATTTAGTACAGCAGGACTTTCTATGGGACTAACAAGTGAGCTTTCTCCAATGGGGAAATTTATTGTTACGATTACAATGTTTATTGGACGATTAGGACCACTCACTTTAGCCTATGCTTTAGCTGAAAAGAAGAAGAAATCAAAGCTTGGTTATCCTGAAGACCATGTTTTAATCGGATAAACTGAAAGGAACGCCCAAGTGAGCGTTCTTTTTTTCTTAAAAATCTAGTTCTATAAGATCGACATTCACAGCAACACCAGCTTTATTACCTGAGGCAGCAGATACAATAAGCTGTGATAAAGCAGGACTAATAGCATCGCCAGCTGCATAGATATGCTTCTTAGAAGTTCTGCCGAAGTCATCCACTTCTATGGCTCCAGTTTCCGTTAAATCGACCCCAATCTGTTCTTTTAAAGAATTAGCTATAAATGTAGGGGCCACAAATCCTCCTGAGCGCTTAATTGTTGTTCCACTCTCAAATTCTACATGAGAAAGTTGACCATCCTCTCCAATTAAACGGCTGATTTTTTCCGTTACCACTGAAATCCCTTTTGATTCAAGTTTCTTTCTATCCTCGGTATTCAAAGAATGACCATTAGTAGCAAGAACCAAATCTTTAGACCAGTTATAAAGTAGTTTGGCCATATGCATGGCGTGTTCGGTATCGTTAATGATCACAAGAGGTTTATCTCTTAATTCCAAGCCATCGCAGTAAGGGCAGTTAAATAGACTCTTTCCATATAAACCACCTATTCCGTCAATTGGAGGAAGGGACTCTTTAAAACCAACTGCTAGTATGACTTTTGTAGCATAAAACGTTTGTCCACCAGATGCTGTAATCATAAAGGATGATTCGTTCTTAGATCGTAGGATACTTGTTACTGTTCTGTTAATAGTAGAAATGGAGGGATAGGTTGCTAATTCTTCATTACCTATTCTTCTAAATTCGGATGGAGTGGTGCCATCTCGAGTGATAAAACCATGTGATTCATGGGTGACTTGATTTCGGTTTGTGTGATCGTCAAATAACAAAATGTTTCTTCGAGCTCTTCCAAGTACAAGTGCCGAGCTGAGTCCTGCTTGGTCCTCCTCCAATAATCGCACAATCAAAGATCTTCTCAGAATGCATATAATCTCCTTCTTTCATATATATTAAAGATACTCTATATCTATAATAGTCGTTATAAATCGTAAGCACAAATAAGACGCTCATGTTTGTTGACGTTCTCAAAACCTGTTGAGATAATACTTATAAGTAAATCATAATGACTTAGGTGATAAAACAATGAATTATTCAAAGGGAACGAACTATGCCCTACACACTATGCTGTATTTGGCTACTCAAAAAGAAAATTTGATTGTAGGTGTGCAAGAATTAGCAGACCATCAATCTGTCTCTCCTTCATATTTGTCAAAAATTTTAACGAAGCTTACAAAACAAGGCTTAATTGAATCACATTCTGGTGCGCAAGGTGGCTACCGTTTAAGTCGTGATAAATACACCATTTCTTTTTTGGACATCATACAGGCAGTTGAAGGCAATGCTCCTTTATTTAAAGGCTGCGAGAGAAATGCACCTGGCTGCTTAATTGAAGCGGTCATGGAAGAATCAGAACAAAAAATGGATGAGTATCTACTATCTAAAACGATTGGTCATGTAGCTGATCAAGCGAATCAATCAATGTAGTTTTTATATAAAAGAAGAATTTTTTTAAAACCGTATCTTTTTGAGCGGTTTTTTCGTCTATATAAGTGAAGTCACAATTAAAGGAGGGTAACATGCGGCCGCTTGTTCAAATTGCTCCGAAAACAAACCACGAGGACTTTGAGAAATTAGTTTCACCATATTTGCAGTCTCTTCATTCCTACTGTCATTATGTGACTCGCTCCAAATGGGATGCAGAAGACTTAATGCAGGAAACATTGGTTAAGTTATATCAACGTTCTACTAAACAACACATTCCAATGTCTAAAGCTTACCTGCATCGTATTGCCTCAAATGCTTGGATTGATCGAGTGCGCAAGAAGAAGGTGGATGAAGTATTAACTGATCATGAGATTGAAAGCATAAATAAACATCAACCAGTATCCAGTGCTACGGCATTAGCCATAAACGTTCTGCTTAAGACATGTACACCTAAACAACGTGTTGTTTTCATGCTGGTGGATGCGTTTAATTATTCAGCGCAAGAAGCTGCGCACGTGTTAGGTGAGACAGAGGGGGCAGTAAAAGCCAACCTGCACCGAGCAAGGAAAAATATAAAAAAACAAAAAGTAGCTGAAACAGAGGTGGATGAGAGCTTAATTTCCGCTTATAGCACGGTTTTGATTGATGGTGATGTGAATAAAATCATTCGTATGTATCAGCAAGACATGCAGGCTAGCATGAGTAGTCAATTAAATAATGATCAATCAATCTATTCGATTCAGTTGATTGGAGGAACAACGATAGGGTATGCATTGGCTTGTATTATTTTAAGATCTGGTCAGAGGATGTACATTCCCATTTATCAGAAAACTGCCTATAAAACTGCGGAATATATAGGTGAATCTCTAAGAGCTGCATAAGAAAGGAGAACTTCATGTCAAATGTAGTTCCTTATGTCGTTGAGCAAACAAGTCGCGGGGAGAGATCGTATGATATCTATTCACGCTTACTCAAGGATCGAGTTGTTTTTTTAGGGTCAGAGGTAAATGATCCTGTAGCCAATAGCATTGTAGCTCAGTTATTGTTTTTAGCAGCAGAGGATCCAGATAAGGATATCTCGCTTTATATCAATAGTCCTGGTGGATCTACTTCTGCTGGTCTGGCTATACTTGATACAATGAATTTTATAAAGCCAGATGTTCAAACCATTTGTTTAGGTATGGCCGCTTCAATGGGTGCCATTCTATTAACAGCTGGAGCGAAAGGAAAACGTTTGGCACTACCAAACAGTGAGATTATGATTCATCAACCACTTGGTGGTGCGCAAGGCCAAGCGGCAGACATAGAAATTAGTGCACGAAGAATTATTAAACTTCGTGAGCAAATAGAAGAATTTATGTCAAACCAAACAGGGCAACCCAAAAGCAAAGTGGCAAAAGATATGGATCGAGATTATTTCATGTCATCAGAAGAAGCAATGCAATATGGGCTTATTGATAAAATTGTGAAAGGTCAATAGAAAAACGGCGTATTCCTACTATAGGGTACGCCGTTTTTCTATTATTTGTGAAGCGGTTGGAGACGTAACAAGGGACTTTAGTGAAATAAAGAAAAATCTCAAAACCTATTTGACACATAGGAATTATAAAGTTAGGATAGGGTAGTAAAATAATAAATAAGAACTACATATTAATGATGCGTTAACTAAAATGAGATGGTTTAAATCATCGTTTCGTGAGGTGGAAAACGTTGCAACTCCATAGTCAGAATAGTCCTTTTACTCAAGAACAAGTAGACTTATTAAATCAGTTGCTGCCAACATTGACAGCAGAACAAAAGATTTGGATCAGTGGGTATTTGGCTGCTAGTCAAACGGCAGTAGCCTCACTTACTAATCCAGAAATTAACCAAACTAATTTGCCTGTCGAGTCAGAATCTGTACCGAAAATTTCTAAAGAAGTCACCATTTTATTTGGCTCTCATACTGGAAACGGTCAGAATTTATCAGAAGATTTTGGTATTAAACTTGAAAGCAAGGGATTTCAAGTGAAGATCTCTTCAATGAGTGACTTTAAACCAAAAGAACTAAAAGATGTACAGAACTTGTTGGTTATTGTCAGTACACATGGAGAAGGAGATCCACCAGATAATGCGATCGCTTTCTTTGAGTTTCTTAATGGAAGGAAAGCTCCTAAACTAGAAAGTCTAAATTATGCCGTGCTTGCTTTAGGAGACTCATCTTATGAGTTTTTCTGTCAATCCGGAAAAGACATTGATAAACGATTAGAGGAGTTGGGAGGAAGCCGTCTCTATCCGCGGGTTGATTGTGATCTCGATTTTAGTGACGATGCCCAAGAGTGGTATGAAGGTGTCCTAACAGGCTTAAGTGAGTCGTTAGAAGTGAGCCCAGAAGGAGTACCGGCATCGAGTGTCAACCAATCGGGAGAAGCGAGTCAAGTCGCCTATTCGAGAACCAATCCTTTTAAAGCAGAAGTTTTAGAGAACCTTAATATTAATGGTCGTGGTTCAAATAAGGAAACAAGACACTTGGAGCTTTCATTAGAAGGGTCAGGATTGACGTTTGAACCAGGAGATAGTGTAGAATGTTTCCGGAAAACGACCGCGAATTAGTCGATCAATTATTAGAAGTAACTGGATGGAATGCAGAAACTTCTATTCAAGTGAACAAACAAGGGGATCTTCTAACTTTACGTGAAGCATTAATCTCTCATTACGAAATTACCGTTCTTTCAAAACCATTATTAGAAAAAGCCGTACAGCTTACAGAAAATGACGAGTTAAAAGCTTTGCTTGAAACAGATAACGCTGACAATCTCAGAAACTATTTAAATGGACGAGATTTAATTGACTTAATTAATGATTACGGTCCATGGAAGGCTGACGAAGTGGAGTTCACTTCTATCTTAAGAAAGATACCTTCACGTTTGTATTCTATTGCGAGTAGTTATGAGGCAAATCCTGATGAAGTTCACTTAACGATTGGTGCGTTGAGATACGACTCACATGGACGCTCGAGAAATGGTGTTTGTTCCGTTCAATGTGCAGAGCGATTAGAGACTGGAGATACTATACCAATTTTTATTCAACGCAATCAGAATTTTAGATTACCAACCGATTCAGAAACACCAATTATTATGATAGGTCCCGGCACGGGTATTGCGCCATTTCGTTCATTTATAGAAGAGCGAGAAGAGTTAGGTGTCACCGGGAAGTCATGGCTATTTTTTGGAGAACAACATTTTGTGACAGATTTCTTCTATCAAATTGAATGGCAGCGTTGGGTAGAAGAAGGTGTATTAACTAAACTAGATGTTGCATTCTCTCGTGATCAAGAAGAGAAGATCTATGTACAAAACAGAATGCTTGAAAAAAGCAAAGAGTTGTATGAATGGTTAGAAGCAGGGGCTACTGTCTATGTGTGTGGAGATGAAGCGCGTATGGCTCATGATGTACATGAAACGCTTGCGTCAATCTTGCAAACAGAGGGTGGTTTAGGTGCTGATGAGGCAGAGTCTTATTTAACAGATATGAAACAGCAAAAACGGTATCAGAGGGACGTCTACTAATCATTTAGACGTGGGAGGAGATTAAGATGGTAAAGTCAAATAGTGTCCATGCTCAAGAAGGACCTCCAAGTGATGTTGAACAAATTAAAGAAGAGAGTCAATACCTTCGTGGATCATTAGCTGAGACGTTAAAGAATCCATTAACTGGTGGGATTCCTGATTGGGACAATCGTTTAATGAAATTCCATGGTAGTTATCTTCAAGACGACCGTGACCTTCGAAATGAACGGCGCCAAGCAAAAATTAGAACCAACTTATCAGTTTATGGTGCGGGTAAGAGCTCCAGGTGGAGTTGCTACACCAGATCAATGGCTAACAATGGATCGTTTAGCGCTTCAATATGGAAACGGAACGTTAAAGCTGACAACTAGACAAGCGTTTCAAATGCACGGCATCCTAAAATGGAATATGAAAAAAGTATTAAAGAAATAAACGATTCTTTAATGGACACTCTTGCAGCCTGTGGAGATGTAAACCGCAATGTGATGAGTAATCCAAATCCTTACCAATCTGAAATTCATGGAGAAGTGTATGACTGGGCACGGAAACTAAGTGACTATTTATCACCTCGCACTAGAGCGTACCATGAAATTTGGTTAGATGAAGAAAAGGTAGTGGATAGTCAAGTAGAAGAAGAGCAAGAACCGATGTATGGTAAGTACTATTTACCGAGAAAGTTTAAGATTGGAATCGCAATTCCACCATCCAATGATGTAGACGTGTATTCACAAGATCTTGGTTTTATTGCAATTGTAGAAGATGGAGAATTAAAAGGATTTAATGTTGCGGTAGGTGGCGGTATGGGGATGACCCATGGCGATACAAACACGTACCCTCAATTATCTCGTGTAATAGGATTCTGTACGCCAGATCAGTTATTAGATGTAGCGGAGAAAATTATTACCATTCAAAGAGATTATGGGAATCGTTCTGTTCGTAAATATGCAAGATTTAAGTATACAATCGATGCCCGAGGATTAGACTGGGTGAAACAAGAGCTAAATGATCGTCTTGGGTGGCAGCTTGCAAAAGAGCATGAGTACCATTTTGACCATAATGGCGATCGATATGGTTGGGTAAAAGGTACAAATAAAAAATGGCACCTCACACTGTTTATTCAAAATGGACGAATAGTTGATACTGATGACTATCCACTAATGACTGGATTGCGTGAAATTGCGAAGATCCATACAGGAGATTTCCGAATTAGTGCAAATCAAAACCTTGTGATTAGCAATGTAACCAGTCAAAAGAAACGAAAGATCAATGAATTAGTAGATAAATATGGATTAACAGATGGTAAGGAATACTCTGCCCTGCGAAGAAGCTCAATGTCCTGTGTAGCTTTGCCGACCTGTGGAATGGCGATGGCTGAGTCTGAGAGATATTTACCATTGCTGGTTTCTAAGATTGAAGTAATACTAGAGGAATCTGGTTTGCGTGATGAAGAGATTGTGATTCGGATGGCGGGCTGTCCTAATGGCTGTTCTCGTGCTGCCCTAGGTGAGATTGGATTCATAGGTAAAGCACCAGGGAAATATAACTTATATCTTGGCGCGGGTTTTGCTGGGCAACGATTAAGTAAAATGTATAAAGAAAATATAGGGGAAGAGGAAATCTTAGAAACACTTAAGCCTATTATTTCTGATTATGCAAAGAATCGAGAAGAAGGCGAACATTTTGGTGACTTTGTCATACGATCAGGTTACGTAAAGGAAGTACTTTCAGGTACAGATTTTCACGTGTAAGTGTTTTTTAAATCAAGTATGCAGTATCTTTTTTGTGGAGGTACTGCATACTTAAACTGTAAGAATAAATAAACATTTTAAAAGTTGATAAGTTTTTTTAAAAAACTATTGAAGCTTTTCGTCGGACATGATATATTATTACTTGTCGTTAAGAGCGACGCACTTACCAATGTTCTTCAACAGGTTGCATAATGATTTATTCTCATTGCTTGCGCCCGTAGCTCAACTGGATAGAGTACTTGACTACGAATCAAGCGGTTAGAGGTTCGACTCCTCTCGGGCGCGCTTATCTTTTCTATTACATAGACTTCGGGAAGTAGCTCAGCTTGGTAGAGCACTTGGTTTGGGACCAAGGGGTCGCAGGTTCAAATCCTGTCTTCCCGACCATTTAATTTTTGGTCGACATTATTATATTGTGCGGGTGTAGTTTAGTGGTAAAACCTCAGCCTTCCAAGCTGATGATGTGAGTTCGATTCTCATCACCCGCTCCAAATTTTTATATTTGGCAGAACGTGCTTTTTTTATGTCTTTTTTTGGGCCTGTAGCTCAGCTGGTTAGAGCGCACGCCTGATAAGCGTGAGGTCGGTGGTTCGAGTCCACTCAGGCCCACCAAAAAAAGTTGTTGACAAACATTTCGATGTTTGGTAACATATAAAAGTCGCCAAGTGAGCGACAAACAAGTTCTTTGAAAACTGAACAAAAGCCAAGCGTACGAAGAGATACATGATATCTCATTAGTAACAAAAAAGTCGCAGGTAACACTGCGCAATTGGAAAGTTGATGGAGACATCAATGCCAGCAGTTGAGCAATCAACTCACCACTTTTATGGAGAGTTTGATCCTGGCTCAGGACGAACGCTTGCGGCGTGCCTAATACATGCAAGTCGAGCGGACGTTTTTGAAGCTTGCTTCAAAAACGTTAGCGGCGGACGGGTGAGTAACACGTGGGCAACCTGCCTTATCGACTGGGATAACTCCGGGAAACCGGGGCTAATACCGGATAACATCTAGCACTTCCTGGTGCAAGATTAAAAGAGGGCCTTCGGGCTCTCACGGTGAGATGGGCCCGCGGCGCATTAGCTAGTTGGAGAGGTAATGGCTCCCCAAGGCGACGATGCGTAGCCGACCTGAGAGGGTGATCGGCCACACTGGGACTGAGACACGGCCCAGACTCCTACGGGAGGCAGCAGTAGGGAATCTTCCGCAATGGACGAAAGTCTGACGGAGCAACGCCGCGTGAGTGATGAAGGGTTTCGGCTCGTAAAGCTCTGTTATGAGGGAAGAACACGTACCGTTCGAATAGGGCGGTACCTTGACGGTACCTCATCAGAAAGCCACGGCTAACTACGTGCCAGGAGCCGCGGTAATACGTAGGTGGCAAGCGTTGTCCGGAATTATTGGGCGTAAAGCGCGCGCAGGCGGCCTTTTAAGTCTGATGTGAAATCTTGCGGCTCAACCGCAAGCGGTCATTGGAAACTGGGAGGCTTGAGTACAGAAGAGGAGAGTGGAATTCCACGTGTAGCGGTGAAATGCGTAGATATGTGGAGGAACACCAGTGGCGAAGGCGACTCTCTGGTCTGTAACTGACGCTGAGGCGCGAAAGCGTGGGGAGCAAACAGGATTAGATACCCTGGTAGTCCACGCCGTAAACGATGAGTGCTAGGTGTTAGGGGTTTCGATGCCCGTAGTGCCGAAGTTAACACATTAAGCACTCCGCCTGGGGAGTACGGCCGCAAGGCTGAAACTCAAAGGAATTGACGGGGGCCCGCACAAGCAGTGGAGCATGTGGTTTAATTCGAAGCAACGCGAAGAACCTTACCAGGTCTTGACATCCTTTGACCACTCTGGAGACAGAGCTTCCCCTTCGGGGGCAAAGTGACAGGTGGTGCATGGTTGTCGTCAGCTCGTGTCGTGAGATGTTGGGTTAAGTCCCGCAACGAGCGCAACCCTTGACCTTAGTTGCCAGCATTTAGTTGGGCACTCTAAGGTGACTGCCGGTGACAAACCGGAGGAAGGTGGGGATGACGTCAAATCATCATGCCCCTTATGACCTGGGCTACACACGTGCTACAATGGATGGTACAAAGGGTTGCGAAGCCGCGAGGTGAAGCCAATCCCATAAAGCCATTCTCAGTTCGGATTGTAGGCTGCAACTCGCCTGCATGAAGCTGGAATTGCTAGTAATCGCGGATCAGCATGCCGCGGTGAATACGTTCCCGGGCCTTGTACACACCGCCCGTCACACCACGAGAGTTTGTAACACCCGAAGTCGGTGAGGTAACCTTTTGGAGCCAGCCGCCGAAGGTGGGACAGATGATTGGGGTGAAGTCGTAACAAGGTAGCCGTATCGGAAGGTGCGGTCGGATCACCTCCTTTCTAGGGAGTAATACTTCTAGTCGATCACACAGGTTTACCTGATGTGAATACGCTTTGGCTTTTGTTCGGTTTTGAATGAACTTATTCATTCTAATATTTACCCCATTTGGGGGCCTGTAGCTCAGCTGGTTAGAGCGCACGCCTGATAAGCGTGAGGTCGGTGGTTCGAGTCCACTCAGGCCCACCATTTAAATAGTAACGGGGCCTTAGCTCAGCTTGGAGAGCGCCTGCCTTGCACGCAGGAGGTCAGCGGTTCGATCCCGCTAGGCTCCACCATAATCTCTTTAGAACAAATATAAGTGTTATTTGATGACCTTTTTTTGTGTCTGAAGGTTGGTTCTTTGAAAACTAAATCGTGCAATGCAAAACACACACACAACGCAATCATCTCTATAGATGTGAGCGAGTCTTTATATACACCAGTGTATTTGACAAAGAGCATCAAGCAGTTCGAGGACACAAGTTTTCGAATGAGGGAACGTACACCCGTACGTGACCGATTGAGAATAACGCAGTGGACGAAGAAATGCGCCGATGATCTGCAGTCAAATTTGGTTAAGTTAGAAAGGGCGCACGGTGAATGCCTTGGCACTAGGAGCCGAAGAAGGACGCGACGAACGGCGAAACGCCTCGGGGAGCTGTAAGTGAGCTTTGATCCGAGGATATCCGAATGGGGGAACCCACCATTTTTAATCGAATGGTACCCGTATCTGAATACATAGGATACGAGGAGGCAGACCCGGGGAACTGAAACATCTAAGTACCCGGAGGAAGAGAAAGAAAATCGATTTCCTGAGTAGCGGCGAGCGAAACGGAAAGAGCCCAAACCTGAAGGCTTGCCTTCAGGGGTTGTAGGACATTCCATTGGAGTCATAAAGAAACGGAGTAGGTGAAGCATCTGGAAAGATGCGTCAAAGAGGGTAACAACCCCGTAGCCGAAACTTCGTTTCCTCCGGAGTGTATCCTGAGTACGGCGGGACACGTGAAACCCCGTCGGAATCCGGGAGGACCATCTCCCAAGGCTAAATACTACCTAGTGACCGATAGTGAACCAGTACCGTGAGGGAAAGGTGAAAAGCACCCCGGAAGGGGAGTGAAAGAGATCCTGAAACCGTGTGCCTACAACTAGTCAGAGCCCATTAACGGGTGATGGCGTGCCTTTTGTAGAATGAACCGGCGAGTTACGATGTCGTGCAAGGTTAAGCTGATGAGGCGGAGCCGTAGCGAAAGCGAGTCTGAATAGGGCGATTTGAGTACGCCGTCGTAGACCCGAAACCGAGTGATCTACCCATGTCCAGGGTGAAGTTCAGGTAACACTGAATGGAGGCCCGAACCCACGCATGTTGAAAAATGCGGGGATGAGGTGTGGGTAGGGGTGAAATGCCAATCGAACTCGGAAAATAGTCGTTTCTCCCCGAAATAGCTTTAGGGCTAGCCTCGAGGGAAGAGTCTTGGAGGTAGAGCACTGATTGGACGAGGGGTCCCCACAGGATTACCGAATTCAGTCAAACTCCGAATGCCAAGTACTTATCCTCGGGAGTCAGACTGCGAGTGCTAAGATCCGTAGTCAAGAGGGAAACAGCCCAGACCATCAGCTAAGGTCCCAAAGTATACGTTAAGTGGCAAAGGATGTGGAGTTGCCCAGACAACCAGGATGTTGGCTTAGAAGCAGCCACCATTTAAAGAGTGCGTAATAGCTCACTGGTCGAGTGACTCTGCGCCGAAAATGTAACGGGGCTAAACGTATCACCGAAGCTATGGATGAACACCTTAGGTGTTCGTGGTAGGGGAGCGTTCCAAGGACAGCGAAGCTAGATCGTGAGGACTAGTGGAGTGCTTGGAAGTGAGAATGCCGGTATGAGTAGCGAAAGAGGGGTGAGAATCCCCTCCGTCGAAAGCCCAAGGTTTCCTGAGGAAGGCTCGTCCGCTCAGGGTCAGTCGGGACCTAAGCCGAGGCTGAAAAGCGTAGGCGATGGACAACAGGTTGATATTCCTGTACCACCTCTCCACCGTTTGAGTAATGGGGAACGCAGAAAGGTAGGGTGAGCGCGCTGATGGATATGCGCGTCTAAGCTGTTACGAGGCTTAAAGAGGGCAAATCCGCTTTCCGTTCGGCTGAGCAGTGATAGCGAGGAAATTTAGTACCGAAGTCCTTGACCGGCCGGAGAAAAGCCTCTAGCGAGGTGGAAGGTGCCCGTACCGCAAACCGACACAGGTAGGCGAGAAGAGAATTCTAAGACGCGCGGGAAGAACTCCTTGTTAAGGAACTCGGAAATGACCCCGTAAGTTCGGGGAGAAGGGCGTCGATCAGGGTGCAAGCCCGAGAGAGCCGCAGTGAAGAATTCAAAGGCGAACTGGGGTTTGTAGCAACACAGGTCTGTGAGCCGCAAGGCGAAGTATAGGGGCGCACCTGCCCGGCGCCCCGAAGGTTAAGAGGAGGGGGTTATCCTTCGGGAGAAGCTTGAATTGAAGCCCAGTAAACGGCGGCCGTAAACTATAACGGTCCTAGGTAGTGAAATTCCTCGTCGGGTAAGTTCCAACCCGCACGAATGGTGTAACGATTTGCAGACCGCTCCAACGAGAGACCCGGTGAAATTATAGTACCTGTGAAGATGCAGGTTACCCGCGACAGGACGGAAAGACCCCATGGAGCTTTACTGTAGCCTGATAGTGGATGTTGGTATCGTTTGTACAGGATAGGTAGGAGCCTTTGAAACCGGAGCGCCAGCTTCGGTGGAGGCATTGGTGGATACTACCCTGACGGTGCTGACATTTTAACCTCGACCCGTGATCCGGGTCAGGGACATTGTCAGGTGGGCAGTTTCGACGGGGCGGTCGCCTCTTGAACAGTAACGGAGGCGCCCAAAGGTTCCTCAGAATGGTTGGAAATCATTCAAGAAGTGCAAGGCATAAGGGAGCTTGACTGCGAGACCTACAAGTCGAGCAGGGACGAAAGTCGGGCTTAGTGATCCGGCGGTGCCGAATGGAAGGGCCGTCGCTCAACGGATAAAAGCTACCCTGGGGATACAGGTCACCCAAGAGTCCATATCGACGGGGAGGTTTGGCACCTCGATGTCGGCTCGTCGCATCCTGGGGCTGAAGTAGGTCCCAAGGGTTGGGCTGTTCGCCCGATTAAAGCGGCACGCGAGCTGGGTTCAGAACGTCGTGAGACAGTTCGTTCCCTATCCGTCGCGGGCGAGGCAATTTGAGAGGAGCTGTCCTTAGTACGAGAGGACCGGGATGACACACCGCTTGGTGACCAGTTGTTCCG
>NZ_JAMQJY010000009.1 GCF_023703085.1 Alkalicoccobacillus plakortidis
GCTTGGCTGCTTTTTCTGCAGCAACTAAGTCCATATGGAAAAACTCCCATAGGTGCCCATCCAGATCAGCAAAGCTCCAAGCCATACATGAAGCCGTGGTCTTGTGGTTCGTTATATTTTCCTGCGCCGGCCGCAAAGGCTCGATTCACAACTTCATCCACTTCTTCTCGGCTACCAAGTGAGAGTGCCACAATGGCTTCTGAATGTGTATCGGTATTTGCAATTTCCTTTTTTGTAAAGGCGGTATACTTTGCTTCTTCCATCAGCATGACATAAATGGTTTCATTAATGACCATGCAGGTTGTGGTCTCATCTTCAAATTGCTCGTTAAATGTAAAACCAACTTCCGAGAAAAATGCTTTTGATTTCTGCAGGTTCTTAATGGGCAGATTTACAAAGATTTGTTTAGCATTAACTGTCATGACTCACCCTTCTTTCGTTGATAGATTTCCCTTATTATTCGCCTTTTATTTGTTGTTCCCTGCTCTTTTTGTTCTTTTCTTTTTTTGTATATTCAAAGAATGTTGGGACGTCGTATGTGTTTACCTTTTCAATAGATTCCATCACCTTAATCTTAATTTCTTGTTCAACGTCTTCTCGATACTGCCATGGGATATCTCGTACACTTTTTTTGATCTTGGGTTCCATTTTTCTAATCAGTGCCTCTTGCCTAATAGTCTTGTTGTTTTTAATCAATATTATCCTCCTGCGGTGTGGCTTCTCTCAGTTTAGCTAAGGCTCTACTTGTGATTTGAGAAATGTTTTGTGGTGTGCTGCCAAGCTTTTTAGCAATTGCTTTATGACTTAATCCCTCTATATATAGTAGGTTCAATACCCGCTTTTGCTTGTCCGAGAGAGTGAGAAACTGTGCATATAGCGTTGGATTCTCGATCAGCTCCTCTAAATTCTGTCCCATCTCGGTCACGAGTGATTCCGTACTTGGTTCGCTTGACTCAAGCACATCATGAAGATAGAGCGAGTTATCAGATGAGAGCGGCTGATCCATCACATACGAATGCCTAGAAAAATGTCTTCTGTATCGTTTGCTTACATCAATCGAATAAAAATGGATTAATTGCGAGAGGTATTTCACTAGTCGAAGCTCCATATAAAACGTTTGAAAGCTCTCATTTACAACGTTTATATTCTGCTTTGTAGGCTCTATGATGCTTTCTGCCAACTGTTCCATATGCGATTCTTCTTCAAGAAAAGCTTTTATAACGGGATTCTTAAAGGATTCTTCGTGTTTCTTTAGATATTCTTGATAGGCTAGACAGTCCTTATATGAACGTTGCTTTGAAATCTTCATCGTACATACCTCCTTTCTCTTTAAAGAGACGAAGAGTCATCAATAAACAACGTTATTTAATAATTAATAAGAACTTATGTTCCCATTATACATAGAATAAGCGAATGTGTGTTCTTATTTTCTTGGGAAAAAAGTTGATTTTTTGTGAGGTAGGGTCTCTTTATACAGTAGCTTCTCTTAAAGGGGTGAAAAAAATGGGAGCAATGCCTGAATGGACGATGCTGCTGGCTAACGTTGGATTTCCAAGTGCCGTTGCCGTGTATTTACTACTTCGGTTTGAAAAGCAAATCGCCGCACAGACTTTGGCCATTGAAGACCTGACAAGAAAGCTAGAAACAAAAAATGAGGAGGACAACTAACATGAACATTATCCAAGATTTTATTCCTATGAGTAACTCGAACCGACCTGGGACAAGCCTGAATCCCACTTACATCACCGTGCACGAGACAGCGAACACCAATCACGGAGCGAATGCAGAAATGCACGCCCGCTATGTAAAAGGGGCAGACGCACAAAATCGCCAAGTCTCTTGGCACTATACTGTTGATGACACAGTGATTTATCAACACCTTCCTACAAATGAACTTGGCTGGCACTCCGGTTCCAACGGTAACAGACAATCAATTGGAATTGAGCTATGCGTGAACAGTGATGGAAACTTTGCTGCTACTCGAGCACGAGGGATTGAGCTTGTTCGCAGTATGATGAACCAATTAGATATACCGCTCTCCCGTGTTGTCAGCCACCAACACTGGACCGGAAAAAACTGCCCAAGCTAACCTGTTAAGTGTTTGGGACAGCTTTATCAATGAGATTGGTAGTGGTGTGACTGATTCAATTGGAACAGTTCGAGTGTTGGCCTCTTCGCTTTGGGTTTACAATCGTCCAGATTGGAATGCTCGCTATCAGACTGTCAGCCGAGATGAGGTGTTTACCGTTGTTCGTGAGCTGTTTGTGAATGGCTCAAAGATGTATGAGCTTAGAAGTGGTCTCTTTATTACCGCCAATACACAGTACGTGCAGTTTAGATCTTCTTAAGAGCAACAAAAAGCTCGACATCCATGATGGGTGTCGAGCTTCTTATTGTTAAAAAGGCAAAAGAGCACGTGCAGATTCATGATCTTATACCGCTTGGGAAATCTCGCTCTATTCTACTAGAATTTCTAAACACGGTTTCGCCTCTCCCTTTCGGTAAAAGACAAGAACTCCATCTGTCTCCCTTAAAGAATAGCTAGAAGCCCAATCTTCCTCATAACTCTTGTCAGTCGATCCATATACAATCGCAGCTTGGATATGTGTGCCTGGTTCAAACTCTGAAACGACTGTTGGGATGCACGTTCGTGGCTTCATCACATTCGTATTGGCATTCGGAACAATCAATTTTGCTTTTCCTTCGCCATATAGTAATTTAATCGCACTAGTTCCTCCATCATCTGAATAAACGGCTTGATCTTCTGCGGAGTTTATACTCTGATGATCACCAAGTCCAACAGCAAAGCCCCCTTCTGCAGCTGATAGATGCCTTTCTGTTTGGATTCGATGCACTCTAAGGTGCCCTGGAAGTGTTGGGATAAGCCACGTTTCTATCAATACATCCTTCCAAGGTTGCCAAACCATGTGAATCATAGATTCAGAGAGTGTGAGTTGTTTTGACTCGCGTTTGACTCTATACAGATGATCTTGTTCGCTTAAAGCAAGCATCGAATCAAAGGCTCCCTGCTCCAATCCCCATTCTGCACGAGGCACACTATAGCCGAAGTGGCTAGAATAGACAAACTTCTCGTATTTAGCTGAGGTGTGGGTGTGATCGTTGGTCCTATTGTGTCCTGCATTAAAAATGGCTGCGTGCCCATTGTGACGAGCTAGTACTTTATTCGCTTCAGCCTGTAAGGAGACATCGGCTAGTGCTGGCATATCCTGCTCCGTAGCTTCCCAAAAAGCATGGTCTTCCGCTAAAGCAAGAAATAAAAAGGTTTTTAGTGCCCAATAGGGAGAGCCTGGTGAATTGTAGTTTTCCGACACACACAGATTTGGATAAGCATATCCAATCGTGAGTACACCTCTAGAATCAAAAATCGGTAGGTCCATCCATTGGCGAATGTGGCGAAACAGAATACCTTTAACCTGCCCTAGCGAGTAAGGCGCAACGTCTACCTCAGCAAAAACGACCGCACCCCAAAACGCGGCCTGCGCAAATCGGTAGGTCATACTTCGACCAAATGGAACAGCTGAGCCATTATCGTCAAACCAATAAATAAAATCCTGAGCAAATAATGCGGCTCGCTCTTTGTATAATCTAGCCCGCTCAGGGTCCTCATCCTCCATCATTTTGGCATAAAACAAGCTGTAGAAATGAATGGCAAAAGGAACATAGTAGTCACGATGAGCATCTTCTCCATCTGCATACCATCCTCCTCCTATATAAAACGCCTCTATCCTGTCCAACGAATGTTCTATCGTTTCTTGACTGTATGGAGCACCAACTTGCTTTAAGCCTAACTGAACAAGGACCGGAAAGAACAACCAATTACAATCATGGCATTTGTATTTACTGCTTTGTGATAACCAAGAAACTAGATTTTCCTGTTCATCAGACGTAAGATTGCCCCAAAGCTGATCTGGTATCAAACAGAGGGCATAGCCATACACCGACATCTCAACAAGCATCTGATTGTAATCAGATAGCTCACCCCAATAGTCTGGATGCGTTGGATTTGTACCATTTTTTATTCCTTCAAGCAAAGAATCAATGACGGACGTTTCTCTCCCCCCTGCCAGCAATGGTGCCACTCCCCATAAAAGTCGTGAAAATCCTTCCATTTCCGCTGTCTTGGAATCATGGGAGGTTCCCGTTTCGCCAAGACGAATACCCGCATTTCCTGACTCAAATTCAGCGAGTGCGGGATTCACAAGATTCAATAGAATGTTCTCAAACTCGATTTTTTCTTTCTGCGAAGATGAGTTGTGTTTTGTCATTCTTTCACCGTCCTATACCAGATTTACTTTATTGTAACCCCTTACAAAAACAAAAAGTGCTACAATTTATACATGAAGGTAGCTCTACAATAATCAAAGGAGGAGAAACAAAATGAATCTGACCCTTACAGACCCTTTATTCACAGATAGTCAAGGGCTTCCAATGACAAGCGAACGCGCTCAACGCAAAATAAATCAATCGCCTCATTTGCAAAAGTGGATTAGGGCATTATCAGAGGATGCAGATACACTCATGAATGAGTCTATTCCTACACTTGATTACACATCTTTTGAAGCTTATCTACATAACGGAGAACGAGATGCTTATCAACAGCCTTACTTTTCTCGACGCAGAAGACTCAATGCTTTTGCTATCCTTTTATATTTGAACCCAACCAACCAAACCTACCAATCTCACCTAGAGAATATACTCTGGGCCATTTGTGAGGAATGGACTTGGTGTCTGCCTGCTCATCTAAATCTCGACTCTGCTTTTAATCTATCAGAAAAAGATCCTGATGCCTATAAGCAAATCGATTTGTTTGCCGCTGAAACTGCCTTCTCTCTTGCCGAAATTTATAGTATGCATCAAGATCGTATGCCTTCTCTCATAAAGCAGAGGATCCGTTATGAAATTGATAGGCGCGTACTACAGCCATTTTTAGCCTTTGAGCATGGGTGGAAGCAGGCGAGGCACAATTGGTCAGCTGTTTGTGCAGGGTCAATTGGTGCTTGTGCCATCTATCTTGTTGATTCTAACGAGAGACTCATGGAGATTCTTACACAGTGTATTCAAAGTGTTGCTTACTTCGAACAAGGACTAACAAATGAAGGAGTGTGTCAGGAGGGCTACCATTATTGGCAATATGGATTTGGCTACTATATCTACTTTGCAGACCTTCTCAAAAAACGTACCCGTGGTGAGATCGATTTAATAAAGAAACCAAAAATAGAGCGAGCCGCTCAGTTTCAACAGAAAGTATTTATGGGGAAAGGTACAGTCGCTAACTTCTCCGATGCCGTGGAGAATGCTTCCCCTATGCTAGGACTTAGCCACTATCTCCATGCTAGATACCCTGACGTTCATCTTCCCCGTACAGATCTATGCGCATCTTATGGGCAGGATCCGTGTTATCGATTTGCACCAGCTATACGTGATCTTATTTGGTTTGATGTGACAAAAGAAGGAAAAGACTGGCCAGCTCATGAAAGCTTTTTTCCAGAAGCACAATTATTGCTTGCAACTGCCACTTACAAAAACAAGCTGATCGGTTTTACGGCTAAAGGTGGTCATAATGATGAACCTCATAACCATAATGATTTAGGACACTTTATGATATTTGTTGACGGTATTTCAATGCTCTCAGATCTAGGTGCTGGCCACTATTCTAAGGCCTATTTTGGTGAAACTCGTTATGAGATGCTTACCAATGGTTCCCACGGTCATTCTGTCCCAATGATTGGTGGACGTCTGCAAAAAGCAGAGCTTCATGCCTCTGCAAGTGTTCATGCCTTTAACAAACAGAGTGATGAAAAACGACTCATATTGGATCTAACAAACGCATATTCACTTGATTCATTAAAGTCATTCACCCGGGAATGGAGACTCAATCTCGAGCATGGCACAGTTAAATTGGTTGATTCTTTCTCTCTACATTCACCAGAACCGATTGTAGAACGCTTTGTCAGCCTAGCTGAGCATATTAAAATCGAGCCAGACAGACTTATACTGTCTCGAGAAGATTCGTCACTTTCCATTTTCTACTTTCAAAACACCTGGAAACTCGACGTAAAAAGAGAATCATTTTTTACCCACTCCGGTGTTACCCAAGAGGTTGTCCTTATTGATTTTATCCTTAATGAAGCTGAGGGTGACAGGGAATTTTCATTCGATTTTGTTATTGATTCGTAAGCCTAACAAAAAAGAGACGCAACCCTCTGCGTCTCAAACGTTTTCTTGCTTTTCTTTTAGCAACTTGATAATCTGCTCGTTTTGATCTTCCATTCGCTTTAAGCTTTTCTCGATATTGTTTGAACTAATATAAAAGACAATAAAAAATGCTATGACGACTATTACTACTACCATATCCTGCACCTGCTCATCATTTTTCTTATATTATAATCTATATTTTTCCAAATACGAACAAAAATTATCGATTAAACATGGCACGTAGATCAACGTCTTCACGCTTCTCTGCTGGTGCTTCGAACATTTGTCGTGGGCCAAAGCGGAAGATTCAGCAAAGATGTTACCTGGGAAGGTTGATACTTCTGCATTAAAACGTCCTACTGACTGATTATAAGAATGACGTCCTGCTTGAATATTCTCTTCAATATTAGTAATTGCGCGTTGCAGATGTTTATACGCCTCACTAAATTTAATTTCTGGGTATCTTTCCACTTGCAGCATCACACCCGGCAATTGGCGGTTCATATTGTTGTGCGCTTTTACCTTTTCATCTACATTTGTTGCATCAATAACCTGCTGTCTTAAGCCGATGACTCCTTGGAGGATTTCATTTTCATCCTCTACATGCTGTCGTGTCATATCAACTAATTTTGAGAGTTCGTCCACACGGCGCATTAAGATGGCATCCAAATTTGCAAACACATTATCAACATGTATGTTGTAACGTTGAAGTTTATTGTAATAGACAATGGCAACACTAACCATTGCAACGACTAAAATTCCGACTAAAACTAAAAGTACCGTACCCATACTCATCTCTCCTTCTCTATTCTTTATTCCAGATTCGTAGATTTAAGTTTAATTCATCAACTAATTCCATTGCTCGGTTAATATCCTCGTAGTACTCCGTGAATAACTCCTTGTCGATTGGTTGGTGCAAAGCAAATTCAAAGTGTTTTCTTCCTGTGTGAAGCATGAAGTACATTTTGCCATCAAGAAAGGAAAAGTAACTTTTGGCATGCTCTAAGGGTACAATAAACGCCTTTTCAGTGGTTATCCGACTTCGGTTACGGTTAACCAGCATGTCAACGCTATCCTTTAACGTATCCATAGTAACAGCGCCTTGATTTACCTTATTTTTTCTTTGTTTCTGCGAGAAATCTAATAGCCTTTTCATAAATGCGGGCGTTAGAATATAACGAGCCTTGATCTCGTCTGAGGACTTTACTGTAAAGGTTTCATCAAAGGTCAAATCCATCGTCTCAACTGGTCTCAGCACAGCCTCATCTTCTTTTGTAAACAACTGAGCCAAAAAGCTTTTCTCTTTTTCTTTAGGCACAACCGTTGTCAGCCCCTGAAAGTCCTTATTAAAATCAGCGACAAAAAATAATCCTTGAAACACCGAATAGGCCTTACGTGTCACGTTGCCTTCCCGATCTCTTGAGACCATTACTCTCTCTGCTGAAACCTCTGACAATTGAACCTTTGTACTCTGCTCGTCATCTCCAATTGCACCTGTCATATAGTCATCGCCTTTGTATGTAGAAAACTCATCAGCAAAAATATGAGCATCGATAAATTCCTGACGACTAACCGCATGATTTGGCATATAGGTAAATGTCGGGTGCATGAACCTAACCGTCCTTGCAAGTACCTCTTTTTTTAATCGGACAGCCAGCTCATCTCTTTTTTGATTAAACTCTTTGTAGTTTTTCTTTAATACAGGAGCAAAGATAAATAGGCCAAATAAAATTAAAAATAAATACGAAAAATCAATAATTGCGATCGCAATAGCTGCAATCAAAACTGGAATCCAATATGTTTTGACGAGCTTCTTAAATGGATCAACTAGCTTTAACCTCTCAGCCTCGAGCTCCTCAACCACCTGCTTGAGCTCATTATCATAAAAGGTATCAAACTCCTCTGGTGATTTTGAGAAACGTTCCAGCATATAGGCATCTTGGTATTCTTGAGTGCTCATGATCTCCTCCTTTTACGATTCTTCTGAACATAATGTTTCATTTATTCCAAATTCTAAGGTTCAAGTTCATGTCATCCACGAGTTGCATCGCCCGATTAATATCCTTGTAATACTCCACAAACATCTTCTTATTTACCTTTTGATGAATATGGGATTCAAAATGGGACTGGTTAGTATGAAGCATAAAATACATTTTCCCATCTAAAAAGGAAAAGTAGCTTTTGGCTCTCTTAAGTGGTTTGGTATATTTCTTTGGAACCGGATGTCTGTCCATCTGTTCCAGGCTTTGTCTAGTGGCTTCTTTTTTGCGGTACTTTGCATTGGATTTGTTTGATCGTTGATGCTTCGCAAATTCCATCAAGCGTTGTTTTAGTGCGGGTGTCAAAATGTATCTTGCTTTGATTTCATCCGTTGTTTTTACTGTAAACGTCTTATCAAATTCAATATCCATCGTTTCCATTTCTCTTAATATGCCTTCATCACGTTTCGTAAAAAAGCGCGAAATCCAGCTTTTTCTCTTTTCTTTTGGCACAATTGTGGTTAACCCTTCAAAGTCTTTATTGAAGTCTGCCATAAAAAACAACCCTTGAAAAGCGGCTTCTCGCCAACGTGTCACTCGCCTGCGATGCTCATAGGTAACAAGCTTATCTGCTGTCACCTCAGAGAAGTAAACCTTCGTTCGCTCTTCCCCTTCTCCCACATAACCTTCAACAAAATCATCACCTGAATAATAATCAAACTCGTCAGCAAAAATGTGGGCATCAACAAAATGCTTCGCCCGAATATAATGAGTAGGCTTATACGTAAAATGTTCATTCATAAAATAAATAATCTTTGTGAGCAGCTCTTCTTTTATTCGTTCCTTCAGCTCTGCTTCCGTCTCTTTGAACTGCATTTCCCGCCTATGACCAACAAACAAATAATAGGCGATCCATACTCCAGGTATCGCAAGTAGATTTTTTAGTTCAGCAAAGAAATAGATATACGCAGTAGCTGCCACAGTAAGTAACATTAAAATGAAATAAGGCCTTCGATGAGAACGGATTAGGTCTTTTCTCTCTGCCTCTAGTTCTTCTGCTAAATGATGCAGATCCTGATCATAAAAAGATTCAAACTCTTCCTCTGATTTAGAAAATCGCTCTAAATCATAAGCATCCTGATATTGCCTCACCCTTCCACTCCCTTCCATTTAAGTCTCTCTTCTTATTCTGCCTGTTCCAGGTAATCATTGCATGAGGACTGAGTATGATTTCACATAAATTTTCCAACAGGACTTATTTCCTTATCCTTTTTGAAACAAATATAAACATCTTTTTACATAGACACAGAAAAAACTTAAGCAGTTCACTTTAGTTCAGTTCTTCACCGTTTTTTTCTTTAAATCATCCAGAACCTCTTCAACCTCTCGCTGGATGATTGCTTTTAACACTTGATGTTCAGAACGCCAACCCTTGTGATAGAGCGTGTACCCATAGAAATCTGTACTCGATGACGGCACCTTTGCAAGCTTCACTTGATGCTTATGCATCTCCTTCTTTAACTCATGCAATTCCTTGCCAAGCTCATAAGACATCATTCTCAACCGCTCCGTTGGCAACTTCCTTAGATGCCTCTCAATGACATTACGTGCTGTTGAACACACAATAAACCGATTCACTAATGGATACATGTCTTCTCTGATCATCCGTTATCCCACCTTATAATAAGTAGTATAACCGAACATATGTTCTTTATTCAACTGGAAAATAATACACAAAAAAACAGCGACACTACTCTGCCGCTGCAAATTCACTTATCTATGACTTCCATATTTCTTCGCCCTCTGATCGGCTTTCTTATCCGCAACAACTAAACAAGCATGAATGGCTCCTGGGACCCAAAAGCACAAGGTTAAAATAAAGTTTAGCACTGCTTGAAATGGTTTTCCTACAAGCAAAACAGCAACTGGCGGTAAGAGAATCGCAAGTAAATATAACATGATGTATCCACCCTCTTGAGTAAATTAAACAAACGTTTACTTAAATTTCCCCGTTTCTCTTAATTTAAACGTTTTAAAAATACGTTCTCCACTATATGGAATTTTCATAGTATAATACTGCTATAATGTTTTAATTAAAGGAGCGACTATGAAAACAAGACATTTGATTATGTTTTTAATTGTATTTCTATCGGCTATTACTGTGTATGGTTACTATTCAGCCCAAACAGCCTCGGATTATGACAAAATTAATGAGACTTTCACAAACGAAATTGCCACATCACCAGATTATTGCATCTTGATGAATATACCGGCACAAGAAGGCTCACCTGCTGTCATTGCTTTTTTTGAAACAGGAGATCAAAAAGAAATAGGAATGCTCGAATATACACTGAAGGATCAATCCTTCATAACAGTTCCAAAGGAAGATGAAGATGTTTCCGCCTTTTTACTCAGAGGACAATATCAAACATTAATTGGAGCGCACATTCCCAAAACACTTGCAGAAGACATGGATATCGCGTATGTCTCCTATTACGATCAAAAAGAAGGCCAATCCTATATCAAGCCTATTGAAGATGACGACGAACCTTATTATTTCATTACCTGGGTTGATCTAGAACAAGACATTTTCGAACTAACATTTTTAGATTCTAACAAAAATGAATTATTTAAGAGAGAGCTTTGAGAAGGAGCGTCTTGCTATGTTTAAATTTTTCACCATCTTCATTCACTGCCTCTATCTATTAGCTATTACTGTCATTATGGTAGGAGCTGAATTCTCTGTAGCTGCACCTGATACAGAAAGGAATTATGGGGTTCTATACATTCTGGTCCTGCTTGTGATGCTTATTATTGCTTTTTCTTGGTGGCTAAATTTGCGGCTACGACGGGTTTGGATTTTGCTTATATCATTCGTTGCGATTCCATTTATTTTTCAATATGCGATTCATCTTTCGTTGGTGTTTGGGTATTAAAAAATCCTAAGCTGTGTCATGTGTAGTGGCAGCGGAGAATAAAAATGTAAGGGTAAAAGAGAGGCGGTAATCATTTGGATAAGAAAAAGTTAGTATTCTTTTTTTTACTGGTTATTTCTTTTATATTAGTAGGTTGTTCGATTGAAAATGATAATTCAGTTAGTCCACCAACAGTTGAAGAGATCATAACGAAAAACCCAGATGCTGATATTTTTATGTTCAGAGGCGTGATATACGAGGCTAATATTGATTGGATTGATGAATTAACTCTAATTAAAGGTGAAAAGATTGGAGAAATCACAGAACAAGCCGTTGATGATCATTATAAGTATAAGGATGGGATGGCAAATAAATTATCAGTAGGGGCAATCATTTATGAGGTAGAAGAGAGTAGTGCACGCGAAAACAACACATACGGAAACGGTGTCGTAATTGTAGATGATCATGGGGAACAAAAATATTATATGGCTAATATGGAAGGATAATTGGTCTATTTATGGAACGCTATAAGAAAATTTGTAGTCGCATCATATTTAAGTTATAGCGATTGGCCTGGTCTTTTAAAAATAATAAGATAAACTTAATAAGATTGCTTACCAGGAATCACTCCCCGAACCCCACCTCTTGGCTTTTCTACATCACCAGAGTACCGCGGAATGAGGTGGATATGACAATGGAAAATGGTTTGCCCAGCTTCCTCACCACAATTTGCTCCAATATTAAAAGCATCCGGCTTAAAGTGCTGATCTATGTATACTTTCCCTTTAATCATTAACTCGTCCATCGCCGCCTTCTCCTCTAGAGATAAACCAAAATAATCATCCACGTGTCGCCTTGGAATAATTAAAAGATGTCCCCGATTCACCGGATACGTATCAAAAAAACAAAGTGCCAAGTCGTTTTCAAGAAGTGGTTCTTTGATTGTGCAGAATGGGCAGGTCATTTATTTCCCTCCGTCTAGTATGTAGAGCTTGAGTACTTTCAGTGTTTTTGAGCATTGCAGGGGTATTTTTGAGCATTTATAAAATTTATGAGCTGCGCGTGTCTAGTTTCGCGCACTTTTCAGGATTCTCGCGCATCACGTCCCTGTTTCCGCGCACCTCTGCTCCTTTCCCGCGCATTCATTGACCCACATCAGTCTTCAATCGACGTATCTATCAATTTCTCATATTCTAGAAACCTTCTAAACAGCAAACACCCGCGCTCATACGTTAGTTCTTCATTTAATGTGGAAATCGTATCCACGAGTAGTCCAAAGGATGAGTCATATGAATAAGTACCATTAACTTTAAGCTGATAGAAATCTTGGTCAAAGAACAAACACCATTTCGGTTCCCCTAATACCTTGAAAAAAATCCCTTCAAGATCCTTACCATCTTCATAATACCCTACGTGTAAATGTAGCGAGTCGTCGAAAGTATACATGTTAGTTGTTGTACGACTCGTTTGAGAAGTCGATTAATCTTACTATATTTTTAGAGGTGTCTTGAAAAATAGTATATCTTCCAGGCGGAATATCGATTGGGGTCCGGATGAAGTCTAATTTTTCTTTATTCTGATCATAAAATTCATCCACACTCTCAACCAAAAATACTCCTCCTGCGGTTAAGCTGTCTTCGCCAACCTCCAGCATTAACTGTACTTCCGTTTCTGGCAGCTTTAATGAAACCGTATGATCCCCTTCCCTCCAAGCCTCTTCAAAACCAAGAGTATCACGGTAAAAATCCAGTGACTTCTTTAGATTCTGTACTGGGTGCGATAGAAATAGTAGCTTCATAATCATTCTCCTCAGCTGTCCTCATATTGGCACTTGCCGCTCATGGTATTTTATCAAAGTACCTCTATGCGACTCCTCCTAACGGCGTTCCGGATGAACAAGCTAGAATTGGCAGTCAGATTATGTATTATGGTGGAGACGCTGTAGATCTTGTTATAATCTTTATCCTCTGCTGGCATTGGTTCAAAGCGACCCGCCCGAAAGTGGCCTGGAACAAAGGGAAACAGCCACTATTAATTATTCATAACAAAAAGCAGTAGATATCTGTCGTCTACTGCTTTTCTGTGTTTTCAGATTGCTAGACCTTCAACTCTTTAATTCCGCACCGCCTCATAATCCTCTCGCAGCACCGACATGATAATCTCATCTGAGTACTGCCCGTTTATATAGAGTGATTGCCTAAGTCTACCTTCTTCAGTAAAACCGGCTTTTTTATAGGCGCGGTAACCTCGAAGGTTGTGAGAGTAGACTTCAAGCTGCAATCGGTTTAGCTTCAGCTCTTCAAAGGCAAACGCGACAGCTTGTTTGACGGCTTCCGTTCCGTAGCCTTTACCTGCGATATCGGTTCTATGCAAGGAGATTCTGAATACTGCTTTGTGGTTATCTTTCTCAATATCGACTATCGCTAAATCACCGATGAGTTCGTCGTTCTTAGACAGACAGATAGCAAAGTCATAACGCGTGTCGTCCTCTTCGCATGTTTCATAATGCTTTTGCACCTGATCAAACGTGATGGTTTTTTTGGTTCCGGTCATATAGAGAATTTCTTCATTATCAAGAGATTTAAATATACTACTAAGATCTTCAGGCTTAAGCTTTCTTAAAAAAATAGACTTGGACATGCGGATCACCTCAATCTTAGAATCTTAAAATTCTTTTCGTTTATAGACTTGAATAGAGACAATATAAGAGATAATAAAGAGAATAAAGTTTATGGTCATGAAGCTTAGTGAGAAGAGTAGATCGAGATTCATACCTTGAAATGCTTTAACTGGTAGGAGTTCAAATATCAAAGCGCTTAGAAAAAAGAGTCCAATACCAGCTCCAAAACCAGTCATGGCTACAACTCCTGCTTTTTCAGTTCCTAGTATATACGTTAATGGATAGGAGATAAAACCCATTGTAAAAGTAATTCCTAAGATATTCATTAATGAATAGACATAACTTATGCTAAGCTCAATACCAAAAAGAAGCTGCGCTAATAGATAGGTGATGCATGTGATAAGCAGGCCTAAAAAAGTAATCATTCCGAAAAATAAATAATGAGTTTGTACCACACGCTCTCGTTTCACTGGTAAGGTCAATACATATTTACTCCATCCAGATTTCGCTTCTTGTTGAAGTACCTCTAGAGCAACAGACGCCATAAACGCCACAGGGAAAAATGCTGCAACTCGTTGGAAGGCAGGGTTTTCAAAAAATACTAAAACCATAGATAATATAAAACCCAAAATAGCATAGCCCCATATCGACTTTTCCACCGAATAATATTGATTTAATATTAAACCTTTCATACTCGTTCACCTCTCATAATTAATAATGTCACATCATCGATAGAGAATCTTTTCGATTTCAGTGAGGATGGCAACTCTTCTTTATTTGAGACAAGAACATCAAAGAATGCATCATTTCCTCGTGTAGCCACTCTGATATTTGACGGAATATTCCGATATTCGATAGGATCACATTGGACAATTCCATAGTTACCTAGTATCTCTTCCTTAGTCGCTTGCAACAGGATTTCTCCGCCTTTTATGAAAATTAGACTATCGGCAATTTGCTCGATGTCACTCGTAATATGAGAGGATAACAAAATACTACATTTTTGATCCTTTACAAAGTCTCGCAGGACCGTCAGTACGTCCTCTCTTCCGCCTGGATCAAGGCCAACCGTTGCTTCATCTAAAATTAATAGCTTTGCCTCATGAGAAAGGGCAACTGCAACGGATAGTTTCATAGACATTCCGCGCGAGAAGCTACTGACTAGTTTATTCTTTGGCAATGAGAATAGTTGGATCAACTTGAAGTAAGTTTCTTTACTCCAATTCGCATAAATCTGCTGAAACACCCGATCCATCTTTGCCACGGTTAAACCACCAGGTAGTTTTATTGTGTCAAAGACTGCTCCAATATCTTCGTTAATGTGCACATCTTTAGGATTTCTTTCTTCCCCAAAGATTTTGATGGTGCCACTGTCTTTTTGAAGTGTTCCTAAAATCGATCCCATTGTTGTTGATTTTCCTGCTCCATTTTCACCAATAAATCCTACAATGGAGCCATATGGGATTGTAAAGGAGACATCCTTTAATCCAAAACTAGAATCAACGTACGTTTTTTGTAGTTGATTAACCTCGAGTATGCTTGTCATTGTTCTGTTCCTCCTTCTTTATCTAGCAATACATAAGAATAAAAGTCCCATATGATGCCCACTACCGCGCCTATCCCTAGAACTGTAATTAAGAAGTTGAATTCATACGATGAGAAAAAGGCAAACTGATCAACAAACCAAGTCTCGGGTACAATTGATTGAATTCGTTGAAATACTTTATCACTCCACCCCGTTGGATTCCACGACGATTGATCAATTAAAAAGAGAACTAAATATACTCCACTAAATAATAAGATGGACCATATACACCTTTTCAACCATGAAACGATTTCTTCCACTCATACTCCTCCTCCTAAGGTTTTCCCACCGTATATACCATAATGTCCTCAAGTGACGCGCGCTCCATGACAACGTGCTCACCCATTAATCGTTTAACGAGTTCTGCCTGATTGGTTAGTCCTTCAAAACCCACTGATGTTTCTCTGACCTGAACAAAGAGCGTACGAATATCCTTATCTAGCAATTCATTTGCACCACGAACAAGGTAGTGCTGGTCTGTGATGGTTTCTTTACTGTCACTAAACACAATTTTACCGTCATGAATAAAGGTAATGTAATCGGCGATCTGCTCCAAGTCGCTTGTAATATGTGAAGAAAAGAAGATGGCCTTTTCTTCATCTTGAATCACTTCGGCTAATAAATTCAGGATCTCTCTTCTACTTATAGGGTCCAATCCAGATGTCGGCTCATCTAAAATGATTAAGTCTGCATGATGGGACAGAGCTATGGCAATAGAAAGCTTGGTCCCCATGCCCTTTGACAGTTGGTTAATTTTCCGCTTCCACGGCAACTCTAATCGCTCCATATACGATGCAAAGACCTGGTCATCCCAATTTGTATAAAACGTAGCAATCACTTTCTTCATCTTTTCTATTGTCATGTGCCCATACAGATGATGATCTGCATAAATAAAGCCAATTCGTTGCTTAATCTTATTCATCTGAGTCGAATAATCATCGCCAAACACTTTGATTGATCCTGAATCTGCTTCAAGAAGGTTCAACATTAATTTGATCGTTGTGGTTTTCCCGGCTCCATTTGGACCAATAAAACCAGTGATAAATCCCTTCTTCACTGAAAATGATAGATCTTTTAATGCAAACTCTTTGTATGCTTTGTTTACATTTTGAAGTGTGATCACATCCTCCACTACTCTTCCTCCTCATAAAGCATCCGCAACAATTCCTCTAGCTGTTGATAGGAAATATTTAAATTCTTACTCTCTGTGACAATGGCAGCTAGCTCTTCCTCTACCATCTTCAGTCGTTTCTCGTGAATCAGGTCATTGTTGTGACCTGCGACAAAAGAACCCTTTCCGACAAAGGATGTGATGAACCCATCGCGCTCTAACTCCTCATACGCTCGCTTTGTAGTGATGACACTAATGCGAAGATCTTGCGCGAGACGCCGCATAGATGGCAACGGATCTCCCTCTTTCAGTTCATCTCGTAAAATACTTTGTTTGATTTGATTCTTTATCTGTAAATAAATCGGTTCTTGAGATGAGTTGGATAAATTAATATTCATATTAACCTCGCTAATGTGATCTTTGTTTATATTGTATATAACCATTATATACAATGTCAAACATTTTACAGGTATTGGTTTATAAAATTGATATGTATGACAAAAATAGTTGATGGTATATGAGACTCCTTCTGGGTTGTTATCGTCTCTGTCTTGGCTCGTTACCCTCTCTCCTGGCCTGTTAGCTCTCTCTTTTGGCTCGTTACCTCCTCTCCTGGCCTGTTACCTCTCAGCTTTGGCTTGTTACCACCTCTCCTGGCCTGTTAGCTCTCTCTTTTGGCTTGTTACCCTCTCCCCTGGCCTGTTAGCTCTCTCTTTTGGCTCGTTACCTCCTCTCCTGGCCTGTTACCTCTCTCTTTTGGCTCGTTACCACCTCTCCTGGCCTGTTACCTCTCTCTTTTGGCTCGTTACCCTCTCCCCTGGCCTGTTAGCTCTCTCTTTTGGCTCGTTACCTCCTCTCCTGGCCTGTTAGGTTCACTCTTTGGCTCATTACCTCTTTCTCCCGTCCTATTAGTTCCCACTCTCACCTCATCACCCTATTAATGTTTCACATTCTAAATTAAGGATATTATATCCAAAAAGCACGTATTGAGAGGTGTCATTATGTCTAAGCGAATCATCTATATACTCATAATCTTCTCTATACTTGGTATTGGTCTATTCATACTCATAAATAATACAAAGTACACAAGCTTTGATGAGTTATACTTGGATCAGATCAACGAGGAATCAACCATTCAAAAAATAGATATTACAATCGATTCCAATTTAGATAGTAGAACAACGTCCATTGAAGATGAATCAATCATTGCTCATATCCTAAGCGACCTCTCATCAATTGAATTAAAAGAGGAGAATGAGACCATAGATAATCACACACATAGGGTCTCGATTACGACAACAAATCAATTAGAGGACCGGTTATTTTCTACAGAGGTAATCAATTTAAAAATGAATCATCAATTTTTTAATCAATATCGAATCGTCAGTGAGACCCATCACTTAGCTACCATTAACTCACTTGTTGAAAGGGATGATATTGAATGGGATACTCGTCCGAATTGAGTAATGGGAATGGTCCCCTGCATAAACCTCTCGTACTCTGTATCTATTTAGCTGAAAGTATGAGATAATGAAGATAGACAGCAAGCCAATCACTAAAGGAGTTGATCCGTTTGTACACAGTCATTCGTACATTTAACGGTGAAACGAAAACTTTAAAGGCTTCAAACAGTCATTTGGATAAATCCTTTTTGGAATTCGTTGATGCAGAAATGCTCGCGAAGCAGCTGAACAACAATGCTCGTCCTGGCTATCAATGGACGGTTAGAACAAACGATACTGAGTGAATAGGTGACTGCCTGTTCACTCTTTTTTAGAAAAAACGATTGGCCAATTAATGAAAAGAGGTGCTTCATGTATAGAATCGTATGTACAACCATCAAACACACAAAGTCATTGCATAGAACGCATAATAACTTGTCAGAGAAAACCTTCACCACTCTTCAAGAGGCAAAAGCCGTAGCCAACGAAAAAAACCAGGAAAATGCTGCGACTCATATTTGGTCAGTTGAACAGGTTTGGTCTATTTCAAAGTAACGATGAGTACATTTTTTCTATAGCTTTTTTCAGTAGATCTTCCACTTGTTCCAAGCTAGTATCTTGCAGCTTTGCGTAAGCATGCAAGATCTTGGAAGCAGAGGGTCACTCGTTTTAATTAACCCAAGAAGTTGGGTCCCACAATTTAGATCGTCTAAATGCTTTGGCACGGTGAATGAAGCATTCTTCCACCTTTACACCAATAGCCAAAACAGGTACCTTTCCCCTTACCTCCATTTGACTAAGTAATTCCTCATCTTTAACCAGAACAGCTTTTTCGTTTACTCGTAAAGTCTCTTCTAATCCAAGAATGAGAAAGAGCAAGCCAATTCTTGGATTAGAGAGAATAATAACCATTGAATCTGCTCGCTATACACTTGTCACTCGGGAATGAGTAGCTGCTCTTCATTTAATATAAAAACAAGTCCAGAACAGATAAGACTGTATCGTTAAAAGCAAATGCTCCTCGCATGTCTATATTACTCCTTTCACATTCTTCTTTTTTTAGATATACTTTCCCTCTAATCAACTAAAAAGGAATGTTTCTAATGAATGATCTAGTGAGTACAGATCGCACAATCAATAAGGGAATCATATTCAAGTGGTTTTTAGGTATAGCTGAAGCGAGTCTCGCATTTCCGGTTTTCGGTGGTGTTTTTATTGCTGAGTTGCTATGGATTCCATTACTCATCATGCTAATTATGCATATTATCGGCTTAAAGATATCGAAAAAAGCCCACCTATCAAGGACTGGGCATATTCTGGGTATCATCACCTCCGCTTTGGGCATCATACCTGTTATTGGCTGGACCCTACATCTCATTACTGCTTATCACTTGTTATATGAGGCTTCTATGAAGTCGAAAGAAAGTGACTGATCAAATTGAACAGTCACTTTCTTTTTAGTCGTGTTAACTCAATTGATAATTCTTTTTGTGTTTGTTGAAGCTTTTTAATAGCCACAAGCATTTCAAGGCGGTATTTTTTCTGACTTTTAATATGTTTATTGTATGTTAATTTGTATTGATGTCTTTTGGTAACAGTTGTTACAAATAAAACAAAGCTTACAAAAGAACCTATCCAAAAAAGATATAAGGGCAATAATTGTAACATCTTTTTCTCCTTTGATTTACTCTTGATGATCTTCTTGTACTAATCCCTTTCGAATGAGCTTAACCTCTTCAAGCATTTGTGTTTGAGTTGATGAAATTTCATCAATTGTATTCTTTAAAGCCTGACGATCCTCCCGCGCTTTATCAATCGCCTTCATTCCATCTTCACTGGCTTTCCCTGCTTTTATTAAAACAATAATAAGTAAGGTAAAAACAGCGATCCCAATAATTATTAATATAAGTGACTCCATTGCTTCTCAATCCCCTTTATTTTTATCTAGTTCCATCTTAACATTACATGGCATTTATTTGGATAAAAAGGGTATGATACTTCATAAAAGATAGGGTTAAGAATTTGTAAGTTTCCCTTCGTAAAAAACACCTATTACATAAGTGTTTTTTATAATTTGAATCATTTACCACAAACAAAACGATAAATAATAGTTTGAAACTCTAATAAAAAGGAAATTCACTAGATAGTTCATTCATTCACAAAGGAGAGAAGAGCATTGGGGTTATTATCCATTATTTCATTTGCAGTTATCGTTATTGTTATTTGGCTTTTTGCGTATAAACGAAGTCGCGGAGTTAATATGGATTCATCAGAGGGCTTGTTTTTAGGCGGCCGTAGCTTAACTGGCATAACAATTGCGGGTTCTGTCATTATGACCAACTTATCGACGGAACAAATCGTCGGGCAAAATGGTCAGAGCTATGAAACGGGTATGGAAGTCATGGGGTGGGAAGTCACTTCTGCTATTGCCATTGTTGCACTTGCTCTAATCTTTTTACCAAAGTATTTAAAGTACGGTGTTGATACAGTCACTGATTTTATTGAAATTAGATTTGATACAACAACGAAGCGGATTGCTTCATTGCTTTTTATCTTTACGTATGTTGTTTCGTTTTTACCCGTTGTGCTTTATTCAGGTTCACTTGTATTCAATCAGATCTTTTCAGTAGATGAGCTACTGAACGTTTCACCTCTCATCGCAATCTCACTTATTTCTGGTGTGATAGGTATTATTGGTTTGCTTTATCTCTTAATTGGCGGATTACGTTTAAGTGCTTTTAGTGATACGGTCTACGGAATTGGACTGCTTATTATTGGTTTATCCATTCCAATTTTCGGGTTGATTGTCTTAGGAGATGGTAGTTTCATTGGTGGGTTTGAGACGATTCAACAAAACACACCTGAGAAACTCAATTCATTCGGTGCTGTTGATTCAGAAATGGTCCCTTGGCCAACGCTCTTTTTAGGCTTATTCTTTAATAACTTATTTTTCTGGTGTACCAATCAAATGATTGTACAAAAAGTATTAGCCGGTAAAAATTTAAAAGAAGGTCAAAAAGGCGCACTTTATGTTGGTTTCTTTAAAATCTTTGGCGCTTTATTCTTAGTATTTCCAGGAATTATTGCATTCAACATGTTTGGCGATGGAGTCAATCCATCCGATAATGCGTACCCTATGCTTGTCACCGCTGTGCTACCAGAATGGGCATTCGGTATCTTTGCAGCAATCATTTTCGGTGCGATTCTCAGCTCATTTGTGGGTGCATTAAATGCCACAACAACTCTTTTAACATTGGATTTCTATAAGCCATTAAAAAAGAATGTGACAGACAAACAAGTTGCGCGTGCTGGTAAAACTTTTATTATAACCATTGGATTATTGTCAGCTATTATTGCACCATTAATCTCTTTTGCGCAAGCGGGACTCTTCCACATCGTACAACAATTTAACGGTGCGTACAGTATGCCATTGTTAGCGATCATTATTTTAGGATTCTATTCTAGATATGCGACGCCATTTGCAGCAAAAGTTACCTTTGTCTTTCATTTAGTTGTCTATACTTCTACACAGCTATTTACCGACATTCACTATCTGTATGTGTTTAGTGTCATATTCTTTGTCGACTTACTACTCATTTGGGGAATTAGTCGCCTACAGAAATCAAGCAAACCATTTGAGTTTCCAAAAACTGAGGTTAAGGTTGACATGACTCCGTGGAAGCATAGTAAATGGGTAAGTGCCTTGATCATCATTGTGGTCATTTTAACTTACTGTTTATTCTCCCCATGGGGTATTGCAGCTACTAACTAAACAATAAAACACCGTCTAGTGGCGGTGTTTTATTTTGTGTTTTCATTTAATTTTATCAACACACGCTGACACAACTCACAATATCGTATCGCTTCTGTTTGCGATACTTTTAAAGATGGCCCTGTTTCGATATCATTGTGTAAATCTTTTAGACGTTTGAGCAGCTTCAATGCTTTTGAATCCTTGTTCTTTTTAAGTAGCTTCATCTTTAGGAAAGCATCCATTTTTTCAAGCTCCTTTTCCGTCACAGACCATGTATAGAGGATGGCGGCACGGGGTGAAGCTGCTGCAATCTCCTCCATTTGAATTCGTAGCTTATGAGACCCTGTTGCTTCAACATTCACCTCACTTTCAGCAATCAGGCTTTTGGCCGTAGCTTCCGTTTCAGATTCCATTTCGTTTAATCTCTCTCCTACCTCTACACGAACATTTCGATACGAGATTCTTCTAATGGAATAGATCACCTGTATGACATGCTCCTTTAAAAGGATAACAATGACTAAGACAACAAGTGGCCAGGCTAATGATTGGATGAGTGAAGATATAAATTCAAGTGTATTCATAGCACCTCCAGTAGTCTCTATGCTTAATTTATAATAGGTTAAGATTTGCATAGATATAACCATGCCTGACAAAAATACACCGACAAGTAACCTTCTTTGTCCCCCTCTCTATCTTTTGACTCTTCATAATGACCAAACTTTTTACCTGTTTTAAGTTCTTTTGTTCTATTTAGTGAAATAGAATGATTGAGAAGTTGGTCATTGTATATATTCGGAGGGGAAAAATGAATCCATCGATTGATATTTCAGCGCTAAAACGTGTGTATGTAAAACCAAGAATCGTCGCCTTTATTCCAGCACATAACGAAGAGAACTCAATCCGAGATTGTTTGGAAGGGTTAGCAGACCAAGACCTACCACCAAATGTTGAACTTGATGTATTTGTCATCGCAGATAATTGTACAGATAAAACAGAAGACGAAGCGCTGAAAGCCGGACATGATTTGGATTTACGAGTGATCGTTATAAAAACTAAAGGGAACAAACAACGTAAGGTTGGTGCACTTAACTCAGCATGGAAGAGTATCTACGGAGATGTGATGGAACTATACGAAAATAAGCTCACCCCATTTCAAGAGAAGTACAAGCCTGCTGTAAAAGCAATCCTCGGAATGGATGCCGATAGTAGATTGGCACCTCACTCCCTGCTTCACATGTGGAGTGGATTAATGAGCGCTAGAAATATCGGGGGCGTCATGGCCAAATACACGATGAGGATGCCTCAGAAAAAAAGCGCACTGACACGTGATGATCCGTACTATGAACAAAAGCTTCGTAGCGGAAAATACGGCGGTCCAATCCAACGGTGGTGGACCCACCAGCAAAAACAGGACATGGCTAGTTGGATCTTAAACTTACAATATCATGGGGGAAGCACGTATGTACTTGGTGGGCAAGCGACCTTATTTCGACCAGAAGCCTTGGAGAATATCGTCAATGAAAATAATTTAGATGGACCTTGGCAAAATGACAGTGACGTTGAAGATATGCTCCTTACCTGGCAGCTGCAAAAACTAAAGTGGAAAACCCTTATCAGCCCCGATGCCCGCTGTTTTGTAGATGCAATGAGGTCGTACCATACGTACCGACAACAACGAAATAAATGGCGTGGCGGAACAGTTGATTTATTAACAAACAAAGACATCAAAATCAAAACCAGACACTACGGAATGTTATGGCGCTCGCAAATGAAGACCTTTATCGACCTTTTTATTCGAATCCTGTTTTTTGTTCTCTTAACAGTTGCCATCTCAACGGATCAGTTTGTTTGGTCATGGCTATGGATCATCCCAGTTGCCTTAGCATCTATTCTTAACTTCGTCCTTGCCCTCAAAACACCAATGAGCCGACCCATAGACATCTTCTTAGGAGGACTTGTGATCAGCACCGAAATTTATTTATGGGTGAACTTTTTAACCTTTATCCAAGTATGGCTAGATAAGCTATCCCCATATAAAAAAGATGGCTGGGCACAGCAATATCAAGCAGAAAACGGCACAACCCGAAGCAAACTATGGCAGGGACTTGGACTCTTCGCTCTATTTATGACCGCACTTGTGCTTAGCGCTATTCATTACAGAGAGTACCTAACAAGTGAATCCTTTCAAGAACTAACCGCTCCTTATCTTGAGTTCGGTTGGCTTATTCTCACCTACTTAACGATTTTTGCCTCTAGTGTTATGGTATACAAAATCTGGACGCTGCGAAGTCGACATAAGGCTTGATGGGGTGGGATGGAGTGGGGTTATCACGGGGAAGAGCAGGTTACCAAGATTGGGCGCTGATTACTAAGTGGGTTCACGCTCTTACCACGCTCGGTGGCTCCTTACTAAGCGGAGTCGCGGTCTTGCCAAGCTCGGGCGCTCCTTACCAAGCGGGTTTGCGCGTTTTCCAAGCTCGGGCGCTCCTTACCAAGCGGAGTCACGCTCTTAACACGCTCGGCAGCTCCTTACCAGGAGGGGTCACGCTCTTACCATGCTCGGCGGCTCCTTATCAAGCGGCGTCGCTGCTTTTCCAAGCTCGCTGGCATTTACCAAGGGAAAATGAACTCCTACCAAGCACGACAGGTCTTTTCCAAGACATAACTCACTTCTACCAAGCGCGGCAGCTCCTTACCAAGACACCACCTCATTTAGCAAGAAGCTGGACCCTTTCAAATGCCCTTAAGAATAAAATATCCATTTTTATTTACCGAATTGGACTTTGTGGGTTTTATTAAGTGGAGCGTTGCTTATAACAAGAGCGCTCCTCTCATCATGAAGAAAAATTCTAGATCGCCAGCGACCGCTCTCCATAATCATCTCCACTAGACCACCCTCCGTCACTCCAAACACATTCAGCTCCTCGCTCCCAATCATAAAGTCTATATGAATCGAGGAGTGGTTCATGCCTTTTCTTTCTTTTTCTTCTGTACTCATCTCATGACTGCCAATTAAATTATCTGCATAGGCTTGTCCAAATGCTAGATGGCTTGATGCATTTTCATCAAAGAGTGTGTTGTAAAAATGGATGC